>JBIKWV010000087.1:0-9894 GCA_044356135.1 Elainellaceae cyanobacterium | reverse complement strand
AATCAAGCTTGTATCCATATCATAAACAGCAGATTTTGGGACGGCACGATTCTAAAAGAAACGTTACAGCCTCGCATTTTCCCGGATTAAGGTGAAAGCCTTTGCCTACCTGCTGTCTGGGGACACTTGATAAGCATTGGAGTTTTGACTATTTTTTCTACAATGCCGCTAAACGCTCTCTCAGAGAGCGTTTAGCGGCATATTTTATTTTTGCGCCGATTTCGCCTGAAACGCTGACTCTGCCAGCGTTTCAGGCGAAATCGGCGCAATTGAGTCAAAAGTCCAGTTAGATGGTAATCTCCTGAATCTCTTCCAGTTGTGGCAGGAGGGGGTTCCCATGAGATTCCCGATTCCCATTTCGTTGACAGCGCACCGCAAAACAGCAGTCTGAGCAGCGGTCTTCTGATAAAGCCACCTGGGGTAAGGGAATCCCCTGTTCGTAATCTTGAAGCCATTGAGTTAACTGCTGCAGCCGCTGTGCCAGGTCCTGACTGTTCTGCTCATGCTGACGGGTGCTATAAGCAAAGGTCAGGGATGCAGGTTGATGAATTGCTTCCGCTGAAAACGCAGGCTCTACAAACCAGTAGGTCATCGAAATTTGTTCTGGGCTGTAGTCGTCTGTCTCCTTGAGAACCAGTGGATAAAGCCGCGTTTGCCAGTTTTGCTGAAGCCATTTTGCCTGTTTGGGCCTGGGGTAAGTTTTCCAATCCAGGATCTGCGCCTGCGATTCCTCCAGAATCAATAGATCGTAGACGACGGTCAGCAGATAGCCTTCAAATTCCAGACTGCGGCGATGCTCGCTCTGGCGGAACTGGTTCGACATTGGAGAAAACAGGTCAGGGGTGGCTCGACGAAACGATTCAATGCACTGCTGAAGGGGATCGTTGGCAGAGCCAAACCAGGGGAGGCCCAGTTCTCGCTGCTGCATCCCCAGATGAAAGCGATTGCCCCACTCAATGCGGCTCTGTTGCTCCGGCGGCAATGGAGCGCCGAGTTGATCCAGATAGACATGCTGAAATCGGCGAGGACACTGCTCAAGCAAATTGAGTTGCCCCTGAGACAGACGCATCAGCATGAGCTACCTCACTCGCGTCAGCACAAACACGTTCCCCTCATTCCCTCTGCCGATCCGGAGGTCATCATCTAAATAGGTAATCTCCAGCCAACCCTGCTGGTTCTGAGCATTGAGTCGCACATCCAGTGCCGTAAACCGATGTCCTGCCCTGATCTGCTCAACATAGTCCTCACAGGTACGATAGCCGATCAGCCGCTGCGCTCCCAAAATCAGCCGTTCAAACCTGACATCTACCCGTCGCTCAGAGACGGCCTCGAAGCGGGCCACGACACTGACCAGACCCTCCAGGTAGGGCAAGCCATTGACCTCAGCAACGTTATAGATCATGGCATCGGCGACAGAAATATATTGATAGACCTGCCCCAGACTGAGCAAAGGGAACCGATCAATCCCCAACAATTCCTGACTGGAGGTGTAGAGCAAACGCCAGTTCCCCTGCAACTTATCTCCAGCCTCCAGGGGCTGTGGGGTCGGGTTGCGATCCTCAAGCTGAGCGATCGCCCCCAATATCGCCTGCTGATCCTGCTCCGTCGCCAGCACACCCCGGTTTTTCCCGGCGATCGATTCGAGTAGTGTTTCTTTTCCGAGCATGGTTTGGGGGTGGATGGGTGGATGGGTGGATGGGTGGATGGGCTTCGACGTGAGCGCTCAGCCGAACGGTGGATGGGCGTTGCGGTGAGGCTTCGACGGTGAGCGCAACCGAACCGCGATGAGCCGAACTGTGGATGGGTAGGGACAAATGACCGCGTGGCTTCGCCGTTGCCGCAAGGGCCGCCCGTACAGGGATAGGTGGGTGAGAGGGTGGGAAAGTGCCCTATAACAAGTGCCCTATAACTATTAACTATGCGGCTATCCCGTCATCCCATCATCCCATCATCCCTCTCTCCCCTCTCCAAACAGATAATTTCCTTCAAATCACCCCTTCGATCGATGAAAAACCCTTGTTTTGTCAGTTAAACCTCTTGACAGAGCGGTTGACATGGGGTGAAATGTGAGCTAGCGATCGCGGAAACGCTATCATTAGTGACACTTTTCCAGTCCAAGTCCTATGCATAATCCCTCCCTGCGTGAAGAGCCACGAAATAAACCTGCTGCTGTGATTCCACTCCAGCGCGATGCGTCTATTTTGACCTGGTTGGAGGGTACGGGCCGTTTGTTGTCCAGGGATAGCAGTGACTTTGACTATCTGGATCAGGAGGAGGAGATTACCGCGCTGATGTCCGGCGATGATGGCGGATTCGACGACCTGGATGATGACGACGATTTGGATTTAGAGGATTAATTCGGTCTATTTTGCGGGAAAATTTAGGGCAGTGTGGTGCTTCTAAAATTTTTTGAGAATTATCGAAGGTTGTCCGAAATCTTCTGATTGTGGTGTGTATGGTCTGTGGTGTGAGGAGTGCGATAGTAACGTTGTGGATGCAAAACTCTCTCCCGGCAGTTCGCTGGGTTTAACAGGCAAAGGTTTATTGGCAACATTGGGCGCTTTCCTGAGTGCCGCAGCGATTTTCATCGACTATTTAGCAGGTCGTTCCCCCTGGCAATCGGCCTCATTGACGCTACCCTTTCTGCTTTGTGCCCTGCTCACAGGGGCGCTGGGCTTCTGGATGGTGCCCCAGTTGAGAGCATGGAAAGCGGGTCAGGTTATCCGTGAGGATGGTCCCCAGGCGCACTTGAAGAAAGCAGGTACGCCGACGATGGGTGGAATCTTTGTGGTTCCAGTTGGGGTGGTGATCGCCCTCCTGTTCTCCGGTTTTCAACCTACGGTAGTGGCCGCGTCAGCCCTGACGCTGGGATATGCCTTCATCGGTTGGATCGACGACTGGCAAATTCTTCGTAAGCATTCCAATAAAGGAATCTCTCCCCGTCAAAAGCTGATGCTGCAAATTGCCTTTGCGGCATTGTTCTGTTTGTGGGTGCTACTGAATCAGCCCATTGACGTGACGACTCTGCTGCTGCCGCTGGGACTGACACTGCCGCTAGGCTTTCTGTTCTGGCTGGTGGCGGGCTTTGCGCTGGTTGCCGAGAGCAACGCGACCAATTTGACCGACGGTGTAGACGGGTTAGCGGCAGGAACGGGGGCGATCGCCCTCCTCGGTCTGGCCGCCCTGATCTCCCCGAATCATCCCGAACTGATGGTCTTCTGCGCCAGCATGGCGGGCAGCTACTTTGGCTTCCTGTTCCATAATCGAAATCCGGCTCGTGTGTTCATGGGCGACACAGGATCGCTGGCGCTGGGGGGTGCCCTTGCTGCTGTTGCGATTCTCAGTCAGTGCCTGTTTGGCCTGCTGATCCTGAGCGGCATCTTCCTGGTCGAGACCCTCTCCGTCATCGCCCAGGTGACCTACTACAAGGCCACAAAAGACTCCAACGGAATTGGCAAACGCCTGTTTAAGATGGCCCCTCTACATCACCATCTGGAACTGAAGGGCTGGCCCGAAACCCTGGTTGTTGGACGGTTCTATCTTCTGGGTGGAGTGCTGGCGATCGCCTGTCTCCTGGCCTACCAGTAGCGCTAGACAGCGGGGCAGTGCAAAGTACCGCCCCACTCCCCATTCAAAAAGGATCCACTAAAAAAGGGCGGCAATGCCGCCCCTTTTTTCATCATCAGGTAGAACCGTTCCCCTGCGGTAAACGAGCCATATCAACTCCATCTCGGAACGGCTCAACTTCGCGGGTAAAAGCGATCGGCAGTACGACCTCTACGTTTTCATGGGGGCGGGGGATGATAACCCAGGTTTCCAGTACACCACCGGGTGTGTTCTCAGCCGCTTCAATACCCGCATCCATCGCTTGCTTCACTTCGGAGACATCGCCCCGAATCATCACCGTAAACCGGGCACTGCCTGCCCGAATGTAGCCCACCAGCGTTACCCGACCCGCCTTGACCATCGCGTCGGCTGCGGCCAATACCGCAGGAAATCCTCTTGTCTCAAGTGCCCCAACCGCAACCGGCATCGCTTTCTCCTGTGAACTCTGAACTGAACTGCCAGCCTTGAGACTGGCTTCCTCTCAACGTCTCAACGGCTCTACATAAACCGCTCAACTTTGGACGTGTATTTAATGGGTAGTACAACCTCCAGGTTCTGGGGCGGATTGGGAATAATCCAGTAGTCCACCACCTTACCACCGTAGACTTGCTTGGCTGCTTCGACGCCCGCTTCAACCGCTGGCCTCACCTCCGAGGTACTCCCTCGCACTGCGACCAGAAATTCTGCCCGCTCTGCCAGACCGTAATACACCAGCGTGACGCGCCCCGCTTTAACCATCGCATCGGCGGCTGCCAAAATGCCTGGAAAACCGACGGTCTGAATGACGCCTACTGCTGCGGGCATAGGGAGATCTCCTGTTGAATGCTCCCATTGTATGAACTTATAGTCACCATCGAAACAGGCGCGGCTGAAATGATCCTGAAGGATGCCATAGGAAAGACTAATCAGCGGCACTGTGGGAACTGATCCAGGTCTGCAAAATTGGGTTGACCAGCTCTGGCGCTTCGTCCTGGGGACAGTGGCCAACCCCCTCCAACGGGATAAATTTCTCCACAGCGGGATAGTCAGCGTAGGCTTTACCAAGGGCAATCGGTTCCCAGGGATCAAGCGTGCCCCAGAGGATCAAAATGGGACAACCCACCTGCGGCAGGAGATCCTCGGCCAGAGGCCCCTGTGCGTAATTGATGAAGGCCAGGAAGATATCAGCTGCGCCTTCCTCTGCGGCAGGTTTCAGAAGCAGTTGCACCAGTTCCTCGGTGACGGCTTCTTTGCGCCCGTAAGCCTTCATCAAAATGTTGCGAATTACTTTGGGACGGGCGATGCGTGAAAAGAAGTAGTGCCCGATCGCCTTCTTTTGCAAAATTTGCTGGAGCCACACCGAGGTAACCTGACGGTAGCGCGGTAGATTAACCCGTTTGCGCTCGTGGAGCATCCGCAGGGAACAGTTGAGCATGGCTACGCCCTTAATCCATTCGGGGTGACTTACGGCTGTCTGGAGCGCCACAATGCAGCCGATGGAGTTTCCAACCAGAAAGACGGGCGATTGAATCACCTCCCGGCAGAAATCGGCAATCTGGTCTGCCCAGGTTTCAAAGCGGTAATGGAGGGGATCGCCCGGGGCAGGCTTTGCCGAAAGACCAAACCCAATCAGGTCGATCGCAAATACCCGATTCGTCTCCCCAAGCACAGGCAGGTTCTTACGCCAGTGATCGCTGGATGCGCCAAACCCATGAATTAGCACGATCGCTTCTCCCCGATCGCCCGCCTGCTGGTATCGAATGGGAAAGCCGCGCCACTGCCAGTAGGCCGTCTTGACTGGAACTGTTTGCGTCGTGGTCATAGTAATGGAAATACCGCTGCTAATCAGTAGGTAAGCGCAATTAAGCTTGAAACCCAGAAAGCTGTCCCGTCCGCGCAGCGGACGGGACAGCTTTCTGGGTTTCGACTTTTCCACGCCCACTGACTTAATCTTAAACAATGTTTACAATTAGAAGCAGGTTTGATGACGACAGCTATCGCTTCAGGAGATTTCCAGCAATGAAATGATCTGCGTTGTAGGGGCGGTTCTCCCAGCTACGCGGGGGAATCCTCCACACAACGGGTATTTTCTTTTGCGGAAATCTCCTTAACCGTCTGGGATTATCCAGTTGGGTGAGGCGGACTGGAGGGCAAACTGGCTACCATAAAGAAGCAAATCAATAGAGACAGAACGATTTGATTGTTCAGCAAGTACTGAAATTTGGAAAATAATTATAATGAGAGTAAAGGAGTTTTACGAGAGCGAGACTTTGACAGACGAATCGACTTCAGAAAAAACCCAGTTCGTTGAAGAGATGGGTTTGATGTTTGAAAGCGTGGGCCTCCCCCGCATGGCAGGGCGCATTTTCGGTTGGCTGTTAATTTCCAGTCCCCAGCAGCAGTCCAGCAGTGATCTGGCGGAAAGATTGCAGGCCAGCAAAGGCTCCATCAGTTCAATGACCCGTCTGCTGATTCAGCTCAGTCTGATCGAAAGGGTGAGTCTACCAGGCGATCGCCGCGACTACTTCCAGATCAAGCCCAACTCCTGGTCCCACATGACCGAACAGCGACTTGCTCAAATTACCGCCTTCCGCAAGCTAGCCGAGAAAGGTCTGGAACTGCTCAAAGGCTACCCTCCTCAACTCCAGAACCGCCTCCAGGAGATGCACGACATTCACGCTTTCTGGGAACGCGAACTCCCGATTCTCAATCAGCGATGGGAACAGGAGCAAGCCGAACGCCTCAAAACCAAAACCAAATAGCTCCCCAATTACCAATTCACCTGCTTTACCCACCGATTCTGCTTATTCCCTTCTCTTTGTGACTTTTTGGATCTGACCTATGCAACTTCCAATGATTGGTAAAGTTCGACAACCCTCCCCCTGGATCATCGGGCTGGTGGCAGCGGGCCTGGTCGGAACAGGCACGGTGGGGGTGTTGGCCATCCGGCAGCAGACTGCTGCCCCCGACCTCAGCAGCTATACGGTTCCCGTTGAGTCACAGGCATTGACGGTGCGCATTACCGCCAGTGGTCGAGTGCAGCCGATCCAGACGGTGAACCTGAGTCCAAAAGCTGCCGGGATTCTCCAGACGCTTTATGTCGATCAGGGCGATCGCGTCAAACAAGGACAGATTATCGCCCAGATGCAGTCTGACGATGTGACACCCCGGATTGCCCAGGCCCGCGCACGGGTCGCCCAGGCTCAGGCTCAGCTCGATAAACTGCGGGCAGGTAGCCGCCCCCAAGAAATTGCTCAGCGGCAGGCCGATGTTGCCCAGGCCCAGGCGCAAGTTGTTGACGCCCAATCCCGGTTGGCCCTGGCAAATCAGCGACTGTCTCGCAATCAATCTTTGTTTGCTGAAGGGGCAATCTCCCGCGATACCCTCGATGCCGTGATCAACGATGCCCGTACTGCCCAGGCTTCTGTCAATCAGACTCAGGCGACGCTCCGTTCGGCTCAAGAAGCTTTGGGCTTGACTCAGAGTGGCTCCCGGTCAGAAGACATTGCCAATGCAGAGGCACAGTTGGCGGAGGCGATCGCCAACCTGCAAAGTGCTCAGGTGAGCGGTGAAGACACCATTATCCGCGCTCCCTTTGACGGCATCATTACCCAGAAGTACGCCACCGAAGGAGCATTTGTCACCCCCACCACCTCTGCTTCTGACGCTTCTTCAGCAACTTCGACGGCGATCGTGGCACTGGCAAATGGGTTGGAAGTGCTGGCCGACGTACCCGAAGTAGATATTGGGCAGGTGAAGCTGGGGCAGGAGGTGGAGATTCGGGCCGATGCTCTCCCCGACCAGGTGTTTAAGGGACGGGTGCGGGTAATCGCTCCAGAAGCGGTTGTGCGCCAGAATGTCACCTCTTTCCAGGTGCGCATCGAAATTACCTCCGGGTTAGACAAGCTGCGATCGGGCATGAACGCGGATCTGACATTCCTGGGCGATCGCCTGAATGGGGCGATTGTGGTTCCCACGGTGGCGATCGTGACGAAGGATGGTCAGTCTGGTGTGCTGATCCCCGACACCAAAAATCGACCAGAGTTCCGCCCCGTGACGCTGGGAACTGCCGTGGGTGACCAGACCCAGATTCTGGAAGGACTCAAACCGGGCGATCGCGTTTTCACAGACCTGCCCGCAGACGAACAGAAGAAATGGATGAACCCCAACCAGGAGGGGCAGCAGTAATCATGGATCTCCTTGAAAGCGTCAAAATGTCCGTCAAAACCCTGACGGCTAATCGACTCCGCAGTGCGCTCACCATGCTGGGGATCATCATTGGCAACGCCTCCGTGATCACGATGGTAGGCGTGGGGCAGGGAGCGCAGCGGTACGCCTCGGAGCAGTTTGAATCCCTTGGCCCCAATGTGTTGTTTGTGATTCCGGGGAGCGATTCGGCGCGACAGCGTACCTTCGATGTGCCTCGCACCCTGACTTTAGAGGATGCAGAGGCGATCGCCTCTCAGGTGCCGACTGTCAATGGTGTCGCCCCCCAACTCCAGTCACAGCAGGCTATCGTCTACCGCAATCGCAATACCAGCAGTCTGGTGATAGGAACTAATGAGGGATTTCCCATCGTGCGGAGTTTTCCGGTGGAGCGGGGACGGTTCATCTCAGAACTAGACGTGGAACGGAGTAAGCGAGTGGTTGCGCTGGGTTCGGATCTGGCAAAGAGCCTGTTTGGTTCGTCTGACCCGATTGGACAGGAAATTCGCATTAAGAATATTAGCTTCCAGGTGATTGGGGTGATGGAGGCAAAGGGTGCATTCCTGGGGACTAACCAGGATGACATCGCCTACATTCCGTTGACCACAATGGCCAGCCAAATTACGGGAAACGCCTCCCCTTATGGCACACAGGTCTCAGCTATCTCGATTACTGCCCGCGATCAGGAATCCATCAACGCCGCCCAGTTCCAGATTACAAATCTGCTGCGTCTGCGCCACAAGATTACCGATGAAGACGACTTCACGGTTCGCAGCCAGAAGGATGCCCTGGAAATTGTGGGCAATGTCACCAATGCGTTGACCCTGATGCTGGCGGCGATCGCCGGAATCTCCCTGTTCGTCGGCGGCATCGGCATTATGAACATCATGCTGGTGTCGGTACGGGAGCGGACGCAGGAAATTGGGCTGCGAAAGGCGATCGGTGCCTCGGAGCAGGACATCCTGCTGCAATTCATGATTGAGGCGGTGATTCTGTCGGCAATTGGTGGCGTTATCGGGACAGTGATCGGCGTGGGCGGTGTCACTCTGGTGTCTGCCGTCACTCCGCTCAAAGCAGGTGTATCGACGACCGCAATTGTGCTGGCGGTGGGTGTGTCCGGTGGCATTGGTCTGTTCTTTGGCGTGGTGCCTGCTCGTCAGGCTGCCAAGCTGGACCCGATTGTTGCCCTGCGGAGTGCTTAGGGGATTTCCGCTGGGTGAAGCTGCACTCAACACCAGTCATGTCATTGCCAGAAATTTCCCTGATTCATGCGTAACGGTAAAAACCATGCAAACGATCATCCGTCTTGAACACATCTCAAAGGTCTACGGCTCCGAAAATACGGAGGTGCGGGCGCTGTCAGATGTCAATCTCACGGTGGATGCAGGAGAGTACTGCTCCATCATGGGGCCATCGGGTTCTGGCAAGTCCACTGCGATGAATATCATCGGCTGTCTCGATCGCCCCACGGACGGGCGCTACTATCTCGACGGAGTGGATGTTGCCCAACTGCCGGATGCCGAATTGGCTCATGTCCGCAATCGCAAAATTGGCTTCGTGTTTCAGCAGTTTCACCTGCTGCCGCAGCTCACCGCCCTGGAAAACGTGATGCTGCCAATGGTCTATGCAGGTGTGGCCAGTCGAGAACGGCAGGAGCGGGCCGAAGAAGCCCTGACTCGGGTGGGTCTGGCCAATCGGTTAAATAATCGCCCCAACCAGCTTTCTGGAGGGCAGCAGCAGCGGGTGGCGATCGCCCGTGCCATCGTCAACCGTCCTGTCTTACTCCTGGCAGATGAACCCACCGGAGCGCTGGACACTCGCACCACCCAGGAAGTGATGAACATTTTCCGGGAACTCAATGCCAGTGGAATCACCGTCGTCATGGTGACCCACGAACCCGAAGTGGCTCGACTCACCCAAAGGATTGTCTGGTTCCGCGATGGTCAGGTGTTGCACGACCACCTTTCCCCTGCTGATATGAGTCAAATGACCGTTATGTCTGAAGCGACTCCTTGAAATTACTGGACTTTTGAATATTTTTTCTACAATGCCGCGAAACGCCCTCTGCAAGGGCGTTTCGCGGCATATTTTGTTTTAGCGCCG
>JBIKWV010001105.1:0-2739 GCA_044356135.1 Elainellaceae cyanobacterium | reverse complement strand
AGATGGGTGCAGGAGTCGGCGTTGCTTAATCCAGATATGATTTTTTGATTGTGTGGCGCGCGGCGCGCGCCACACAATCAAAAAATCATATTTCAAATCAGCAACGCCCAGAAGTCCAGTGAGGGTTCATGATCTGACCAATGTAACCCCCCATACCACGAGCCGTTTGTACCAGATGGCTTTGAGGAGAGACAAGTAATGGACTCTGGGCGATCGCCTCCTCCAGGGGCACCGCCACCACCCCACCACACTGCCACGCTACCATTTGCCGGGACTGCCCCTGTGCCACCAGATCAACGGCTGTTTTGCCGAAGGCGGCAGCCGTCAGGCGATCGAGTGCAGATGGAATGCCGCCCCTCTGAACGTGACCCAACACCGAAACACGAACATCGACTGGATAAGCACTACAGCGCAAGATTTCGTCCGCAAGGTACTGTCCCATCCCACAGGAGGGCTTTTGTTGAGCGATCGCTCCCTCTGCATCTTTGGAGGGATGGGCACCTTCTGCAATCAAGATAATGGCGAACTTTCGCCCCCAGCGATCGCGCAATTCCGCCAGATGCTGACAGACTTCGGCAACTGAATAGGGAATTTCGGGAATCAGAATCACATCGGCTCCTCCGGCGATTCCGGCATGAAGCGCCAGGTGTCCGGCCTCGCGCCCCATTACTTCTACAATCATGATGCGATCGTGGCTGGAGGCGGTAAAAGTCAGGCGGGTCATTGCATCAATCACTGTGTTGACTGCCGTATCAAACCCAATTACCCGTTCAGTCAGTGCAACATCATTGTCGATGGTTTTGGGAACGGCAATGAATTGCCAATTACCTGCGACTGCAAGATGATTCAGGATAGCAATACTGCCATCCCCACCGATGCCAATCAGTGCATCCAGTTTTAGATCACGGTATCCCGCTACAATCTCATCCACCTTTGCTAAGGTGTCGCCTTTGTTGATGCTGCCCAGAATCGTTCCCCCCATACTGAGTAGTGGATCAATCCCTCGCAGATCCATGCCGTGCATACTCAGAGGCATTGCCTTTTTCTCCAGCAATCCCTGAGTGGCATAGGGAATGCCCAACACCTGCCAATTGTAGGCCAATGTAGCATAATCCAGAATTGCCCGAATGACAGCATTCAGACCAGGACAGTCCCCCCCACTGGTCAGAATCCCTAATCGCTTCTGTTTATCCATTTGCCCTTTTGTCCAAACCTATAGCAATCCTATTTGATTTGTGAGAGGGGTGCAGGGGTGGAGCCTCTGCACCCCGTCCCAATCACCGTGAAGACGGACGGCTACCCCCTCAGGGTTGCTTCATCTAGCGATAAAGCAACACCCCTATCATTTTCTGAGGGTAAATCGGGAATCTGAGGATTCTATGAGGGTCGCTTTGTCAATCCTTCGGACACTTTTGCAGAGCCTTGCCCTCTTCCACCCACCCTTTTTCTCCTGGTTTTGGGCAGATTTGGGATCTACTGAGGTTAATTTATTCGTGATCCTGAGCAGAAGAAGCCTGAGTCAGGCAACGTTGACCGTTTTCAGGAGAATGGCACGTTCCATCCTTACCCGACTCCCATTGCGCTTTTCAAACTCCTGAATTTCAATCACCCTTTCCTCCTTCAGTTGCTTCAGCACCCGATCGAGGTAGGGATGAAACTGAAACTCATGCTCTGGAATGGAAAACACAAGGGTCGTCAACTGCAAATCAACCTCCCATCCCCAGTTGTCATTTTGCTGAAGCTGGTCTAAGACAAAAGAACGAAGGTCGGGGAGCGCATGTTGACAGAGGGCCGGGAAGCCTAAACCAGGGCAATCAATCCAACCTTCGGAGGTTAATCGGGCAACCACTCGTTCGGTGGATGTTGTAGGGATGGTGGACTGTAACATCACAACAACAGGTAAACAGTTTTTCTTATGTAAGATGACAGTATAACCGAAGCTTGGCCGAGATTTCTGTAAATTTCTACATAAGATTCAATGTTGCTCTCTGACCCCATCGATCCCCTCTCTCTGCGGGAAGAAATTCAGCAAAAAGTTCAAGCTCTGAGTCTGAAGGACAAGGAGATCCTGCTGGGCTGGTTGAAGGCGACCATTAAGGAGCAGAAGAAACAGGCAGCCTCAGAGCAGATCCCCCTGAAAAAGGGGAGAGAGGTGGTGGAAACTCGACACACTGAAACCACTGTGTACCGCCTGGAAAAGGTCAAATGCGGCAAGAAGAAGTGCAAATGTAGCAAGGGCGATCTTCACGGCCCTTACTGGTACGCCTACCACTGGAACGGTAAAAAAATGACCAGTTCCTATATCGGCAAAAATCTGACTCAGGCGATCGCAATGCCAGTGGATCATCACACTGCTTGAGAGGATTACGAGCCTATCCGAAAAAGCAAATTCTGGCAGGCGCGATGCTGTAGTATCGCACCTGCCAGAATTTGCTTTTTCGAATAGAGGTACAAAGTTTTTGTTGAGAGCCGCGCTCCGCGCGGCTCTCAACAAAAACTTTGGTTCTATCTCAGCGCAAAGCGCTGTATCCCCGTCGCTTCACGTAGCCGAGTAGTAAGGACCAATTAAATTTTTGTAACCATCTAAGTCACTGGAGTTTTGACAAAAAGTAGAGGCTGGGAGATCGGGGAGGGCAAGTAGAAAAGCCCCTCAATGCAGCAGCATTGAGAGGGAATGGCAAGTCCAACACACACGAGTATCAAGCCCCCTATGAGGGCGATGATTTCGCGTCTTTTTTC
>JBIKWV010000967.1:0-2740 GCA_044356135.1 Elainellaceae cyanobacterium | reverse complement strand
ATTCAGGCTGCGTCGCACAACAGTCTGCACCAGCAGTCCAGTAAAGCTTTTGGTATTTCTTGATCTTGCTACCTTTCCTCATGCCTCAGATGGATAAAGTCCAGCTTAGTCTGGCGCAGCTTAGCCGCGTCAGACTAAAACTGGGACTTTATTAACCTGCAGAACCGCTTCCAGCAGTTTTAACCTGAACCAGGCGACTTTCATCGGGTTGGAGCGTTAGCGTCAGGTGCAGATAATCTTTGGGCAGGACAGGCAGTCGTTCCGCCCACTCGATCGCCACGATCCCAGGGGTTGCCTCCCCGTTCCAGTAGTCTTCCAGGTGCAGCTCTTCCACTTCAGCGGGTTCCAGGCGATAGAGATCCAGGTGATACAGCGGAATTCGCCCTTCCAGGTACTCATTAATCAAGGTGAAGGTCGGACTGAGAATGGGATCGGCAATTCCCAGTCCCAGCCCAATTCCCTGCACTAGCGTTGTTTTTCCGGCTCCCAGGTCGCCCTGTAGAAGTAGTACGGTGCCAGGGGGAAGCGATCGCCCCAGCATCTCGCCAAACTGCTGCGTGGCTGCTGCATCTTCGAGAACCAAATAAGTATCCTGGTCCGCCATACTCGGATTGTCCAACTTGTAGCGCCAAACAGCCAAAAACCCCGGTCTACTGACAAAAGACCAGGGCTTTTGAAAAACCATGACTTAGATAACTGACAATGGCCTGAGAATTGCTGGCAGTGATTCGATCAGCCTATCTGAAACCTGCCACTCAAAATCTATCTGGCGCTAGTTATCGTAAACCCGGCACTCAACTGCTTCGGGATTGTCATCGCAGTACTGCTGAAGAGGCGTTTTTGGAGCCTCTTTCTGGCGCTGGTGGGAAGCTTCGGCCTGGAGTTCCTCTACTGCGTCCCAGGCAGCGGCACACTCTGCCGAGCCATCGCCCTTGATCTCACAAACGGTGCGAGCCTCGGTACGCTCCTGGTCAATTTTGGATTGGATATCGCTCATATTTGGATACGCTGATTTTTCTTTTGGGTTATTGCTAATGGCTCCCCTCCAGAGTAGCGCAGTGACGGATTTCGTCAAGCAACCCCGGAGCGAATCACGGCAGACAACCAGTTCTGGACTTTGGAGGGAGCGATCGCTACTCAGGAGCAGGGACTACAACCCCAAAGCACGTTCGTTCCCTCAAACCGCTATGATCCAGTTATTCCGCTTAACCTATGCTAACTTGCGATCACTCCCCAACGCCTGTAAACGTTGTTACCAAAAACTGACCGGAGCTATAATCAACTCTTATCGTTTCGATTGAAATTCGTGAAGTGTGGGCATCAAAGCCAAGGTTCTGCGGGCAGTTCGACCAGCACCACATCAAAGGGACTCGTGTCATGACCGAATCTGCAACTGATCGAATGGAGTGGGCAAGCGCCATTTCGACCCGCGCCTCCCTCGAAGCTGCGGTGCAGGAGGTTGTCGAAAAAGCGCAACAGCAGTTGCAAGCGCCTGCCCATCTGGGGTTTGTGTTTATCTCTGCGGCCTTTGCCAGCGAGTATTCGCGGCTCATTCCCCTGCTGAAGGAGCGGCTGTCGCTGCCCCATCTACTGGGCTGTAGCGGGGGTGGCGTTGTCGGTAATAATCCCTATGGCCAACCAGAAGAAATTGAAGATGAGCCAGGAATCAGCCTCAGTCTGGCCCACCTGCCCGGTGTGACGGTGCATCCATTCCACATTTCGGCGGACGATCTGCCCGATTTGGATAGCCCACCGGAAGAATGGATAGAGCGGGTGGGTATCTCTCCTCAGGAGCAGCCCAGCTTTGTTCTGCTCTCCGATCCCATGTCTTCGGGGATTAATGACCTGCTACAGGGGCTGGACTTTGCCTATGCAGGTGCCCCCAAGGTAGGGGGACTGGCCAGTAGTGCTGGCATGGTGGGGCATGGTGCATTGTTCTGTGATGACAGGCTGTATCGCGAGGGGACGGTGGGCGTAGCCCTCAGCGGTCGTGTGGTGCTAGAAACGATTGTGTCCCAGGGATGCCGACCCATTGGTCAGCCCCTGCGCGTGATCGAGGGGGAACGCAATGTTCTGCTGAAGGTTGAGCTACAGACGGAGGATGACACCGCCTGTGGGGTTTCAAAGACTCCCCTGGAAGCCCTTCAAGAGCTGCTGCAAGACTTGAGCGAAGAGGATCGAGAATTGGCCCAGCATTCTCTGTTTGTCGGAATCGCCCAAAGCGAGTTCAAACGCAAGCTGGAGGCGGGTGATTTTCTGATTCGCAATCTGCTGGGGGTGGATCCACGGGTGGGGGCGATCGCTGTGGGGGATCGCGTGCGTCCCGGCCAGCGCATTCAGTTTCACCTGCGCGATGCAGAAGCATCCGCTGAGGATCTGGAAACCCTACTGGGAAAATATACCCAGGAGCATCGTCCGGCTGCGGCTGGAGCGCTGATGTTTTCCTGTATGGGGCGGGGAGAAGGGCTGTACGGCGAACCCCACTTTGATTCCCGATTGTTCAGTCGCTACATCCGCAATATTCCCCTCAGCGGTTTTTTCTGCAATGGGGAGATTGGTCCAGTGGGCGGCTCTACCTTCCTGCATGGCTACACCTCTGTCTTTGGGATTTGCCGCGAACCGTAACCACTGAAGCAAACTGCTGGCTGAGCGGCGTCGAAGCCATCTCCACAGAAATAACAAGCACTAAGGGATCTGCTGTTTATTAAAATCCCAGGTTTCGCTTGGCGCGGCTTCGCCG
>JBIKWV010000966.1:0-2743 GCA_044356135.1 Elainellaceae cyanobacterium | reverse complement strand
GACTCATGTAAGAAAACGTAATAGAATCCAGTCGAGTCGATCTATCAGGATTTGATTTAAATTCCGTCATCAGATTGCATCAGGATTTAGGGCCAGATTATTGATTTTCTCGGAGCTATCTAGTGGGAGTTTTCAACCGCTTCTCTTTATCGCGTGACATGGGTATCGATCTGGGTACCGCCAACACGCTTGTCTACGTCTCTGGCAAAGGGATTGTCTTGCAGGAACCCTCTGTGGTGGCGATCGACCAGACGCAGAAAAGCCCTCTCGCAGTCGGAGAAGATGCCAAGCGAATGCTCGGGCGGACTCCCGGAAATGTGGTCGCACTGCGCCCCCTGCGCGACGGGGTAATTGCAGACTTTGATACTGCCGAGCTGATGCTCAAGCATTTCATCCGCCGAGTACATGAGGGGCGGACGCTGGTTTCCCCCCGGATTGTGATTGGGATTCCCAGCGGTGTCACAGGTGTAGAGCGGCGAGCTGTTATGGAAGCTGCTTCCCAGGCAGGTGCACGAGATGTCTACCTGATTGATGAACCCGTTGCGGCAGCAATCGGTGCAGGTCTTCCTGTAGCCGAGCCGACAGGCAACATGATTATCGATATCGGTGGGGGAACCACCGAAGTTGCCGTGTTGAGCTTACAGGGAACAGTGCTGAGCGAATCAGTTCGTGTTGCCGGAGACGAGCTGAGTGAGGCGATTACCCAATACATGAAGAAGGTTCACAACCTGGTCATTGGGGAGCGCACTGCTGAAGAAATCAAGATCACCATTGGTTCGGCTTACCCAATGGATGAGGATAACGACGTGATTATGGACGTGCGGGGGCTGCACCTGCTGTCGGGGCTACCGCGCACCGTCACGGTCAAAGGGCCTGAAATTCGTGAGTCGATGGCTGAGCCGCTGTCGGTTATCATCGAAGCCGTCAAGCGCACTCTGGAGCGGACGCCGCCCGAACTGGCCGCCGACATCATCGATCGCGGCATTATGCTGGCGGGTGGTGGTGCATTACTCAAGGGACTGGATACGCTGATTAGTCATGAAACGGGAATTGTCACCCACGTGGCGGCGGATCCGCTGAGCTGTGTTGTATTAGGAACCGGGCGCGTGCTGGAGAACTTCAAGCAGCTTGAGCGTGTCTTCAGTGGACACTCCTTAAAGCTGTAGGCCATCTCAGGGTGAACGGAATACGAAATTGAATGTTTACGTCAAGTCGCTGGTGGGGTCGGCAAGGACTCAAAGTTGGCCTGGTTGCACTCGCCCTGGGTCTGGCCTGGGCGCTACGGCAAACCCAGGGTGCTCCACTATTGGAGCTATATCAGTTTTTGTCGCGCCCGTTTCAATCTTCCGGCCTGAGTCGGGAAGAGGTGATGCGCGATGCCCAAACGGTTGAGCTACAGCAGCGGTTGATCGAACTGGAGAATCAGAACCGCCGCTTGCAGCAGCTTCTGGGCTACAATGCCGCGAGCAAAACTCCTGGTGTTATGGCTCCGGTGATTGGCCGCAGTGCTGACCACTGGTGGCAGCAAATTTCACTGGGGCGCGGTAGTCGAGACGGTATACAGGTCGGTGCGATCGTCTCTGGTACGGGGGGACTGGTGGGGCGAGTCATACAGGTTACCCCGAACACCAGTCGGGTGCTGCTCGTCAGCGACCCCACCAGCCAGATTGGGGTAACGATCAGCCGCTCCCGGTTTATGGGTTTTATGCGGGGGCAGTCGGGCAACCGGGCGGTCATCGAGTTTTTTGACAAGGTACCCGATGTGCGACCGGGGGACGTGGTAGCAACATCCTCCTTCAGCCGCCTTTTTCCATCCGGTTTGCCCATTGGCCGGGTTGAGTCAGTAGACTTTACGAAGAGTCCTGCTCCGGAAGCGGTTGTTCTTCTCTCGGCTCCGATTAGCTACCTTGAGTGGGTTGTGGTGTCGCCAAACCCGATGCCCGAAGCAGAAAACGTCCAGGGCTTACCCCAACCGGAGAAAGATAGTCCGTGATGGATTGGATTCAGAAGCGTCCCTTGATGCGGCAGTGGACAAATTGGGGGGTCACTATCGGATCGGCGCTCCTGTGTCTGATGATTTTGCCGACCCGGCTGCCCGGAATGGAAATTCTGGGCGTTGGGCCAAATTGGCTGTTAATCTGGGTGGTCGCCTGGAGTGTCAAGCGATCGATATGGGAGGGCGCGATCGCCGGCCTTATCCTCGGTCTGATTCAGGATGGCATGACAGCTCCCAGCCCTACCCACACGCTGAGTTTGGTTCTCGTTGGTGTGCTGACGGCTCGCCTGCAGAAGGAGCGCTACATCCAGGAAGACTTTATTTCTGTAGCCCTGATTGTGTTTGGTATGGCGGTACTGGCAGAAACCATCACGGCCATTCAGTTTAGCCTGCAGGGGTTTGGCTACTCCACCCAGGGAGCCTACCGAACCCTGGCAGAAATCTGGCTCTATCACCAGCGCATCGCCCTCAGCTCCGCGATTCTCAGCAGTCTTTGGGCACCAGTTGTGTACCATCCACTGAACCGATGGTGGCGGATGATCAGCCTTGCGGATCAAGCTTCTTAAAAAGCTCTCCATCAATGCCGTGAATCCCTCTCCGGGAGAGCGATTCACGACGTTTTAGGGGCTTGCAACAAAACAAAGTGGCTCTCCACGACTTGGTGTGAAAACCCCTCATAGCGATGCCTGAAACCCTTGATTTTGTGTGGGCGCACTGCGTGCGCCCACACAAAATTGCGGAGAGCCA
>JBIKWV010000965.1:0-2744 GCA_044356135.1 Elainellaceae cyanobacterium | reverse complement strand
TTTAGTCAAAAGTCCAGTAATTCAAGTATGAAATTTTTGTTGAGAGCCTCACCGATCGCGGCTCTCAACAAAAATTTCATACCTAAAATCAGCAACGCCCCACTGAAAGAGCTACACCGTCATCGGCAGACGATAGGGACTGGTCAGGCGGTTTAACTGCTGCACCAGCAAACTCAGGAACAGGCCCACGTCGGTGACCACGCCAACGGATTCGACGGAGCCGCGATCGCTCAGCTTCGTCACCACGGAGGGGTTAATGTCCACACATACCAGCTTCACGCCAGCGGGGGTCATGTTCCCCACGCCGATGGAATGCAGCATCGAGGAGAGCATCAGCACCAGGTCAGCCCCCTTCAGCAGACGAGCATAGTCCTCCTGGGCTTCGATCAGGTTCATCTTGGTGTCGGGCAGGGGACCGTCATCGCGGATGGAGCCAGCCAGGGAGAAAGGCACACCGCGCTGGACGCACTCATAGAAGATGCCACTCTTCAGAACGCCTTCCTCAACCGCATGACCGATGCTGCCACTGCGGCGGATGGTGTTGATCACCTTCAGGTGGTGACGATGGCCGCCGCGCACCGAGACACCGCGCTTCATATCGACGCCCAGGGAGGTGCCCATCATCGCCTGTTCGATGTCGTGAACGGCGATCGCATTTCCACCCAGCAGCGCCTGCACATAGCCCTCGCGGATCAGGTGCGACAGGTGCTCGCCGCCACCCGTGTGAATCACAACGGGACCAGCCACCACCACCACCTTGCCGCCCTGGTCGCGCAGCTTCCGCAGCTCCCAGGCAATTTGTTCGACAATCAGTTCGACGCGCCGTTCGCTGGAAACGCCTGCGCCCATAAAGCCAAACTCTGGGCTGCCGCCTTTCTCCCCCCGATGGTCACGCGCTTCTGGCTTGCGTACCGTGCGAATTCCTTCAACACCGACGACCACTTTGTCACCCACCTTCAGGTCGCGCAGCAGTTTACAGGAGGCAAGGGGGCCGTTGGGGGTGTGCTGCACCACGATCGCTCCGTCCATCCGCTGGTTCTGGACACGCACCCACTCGCAGTTGATCCGCACTTCGGTGGGGTAGATAGTGGTGACGTAGAAATCATCGGGGGCGACACCGTCCTTGGTCACGACCTCCAGCGGGTTGTCACATACTTCCTGCGGTTGTGCCACAGCCCCCATGTCGATCAGTTGCGCCATGATGGTTTCCATCACCTCGTGATCCGGCGCAGTCACCCGGATCTCCGCGAAGGAGGTACTCTGGCGCTGTTCACCCAACCGGAAGTTCAGCACCTGGAAGCTGCCGCCACTTTCTACCACCAGATCCAGCGCCCGGTTGATCAGACCGGAGTCTAGCAGATGGCCCTCCAATTGGATGGTACGGCTTTCGATCGTGGCCGCCGCATGGTGCAGAGGCTGGATGGGTTCTGTCACCCGCAGGGTCAGGCACTTGGCCGCCCCACCGGCCTTCAGGAATTCGGTGAGGGGGGTTTCGATGATGCGGAATTCCTTCTCAGCGAGCTGTTCCTTCAGGGCATCGCTGGTCTTATTCATCACAATCAGGCGATTGATATTCACCGCGTTGCAGGCAAAGTTCACCGCATCGGCTTCTTCCACTGCAATTCGCTTGGACGCAGGCACCCGCATCTCAATCAGACGATTGGAGTAGGAGTCGAAAGCGGGGGGATAGTACAGCAGGTAGCCGTCGGCCAGCGGGCAAAAGCAGGTGTCCAGATGGTAGAAACGCTCATCCATTAATCTCAGGGACAGCACCTCGGTATCCAGCCACTTGGCCAGGTAGGGGTGCGAGTCCAGTTCCGACCGAAAGCCATACCCTGCCCACAGCCAGCGTCCCTCCCGGTCGAGCAGAGCATCCCCCGCTCCCTCAAAGGGCAGATCTTTGGGTAACTCGTAGACCGTAAAGCCATTCTCCTCAAACCACTGCTTGAAAAAGGGTTCTTCCCCCTGGCGCTCCTTGTGAAAAAAGCGACTGAGAACCACCCTATCCTCCAGAACCAACCCCGCATTAGCGGTGAATACCATATCAGGGACTCCTTTCTGGGCAGTCACGATATCAACCGTTGCATTTTCCTTCAGAACGTGGAACAGCTTCTGCCACTGCTCCACAGCGCGATCGCGGGACGATTTGTGAATATTGCCCTCCATCCAGGGGTTAATCACGTAGTCCACGTCATAGTGGTCGGGCGGACACATGAGGAAACGAATCGAAGCACTCATAGGAAACCTGTTGCAATGTAAATGGGAGTCCGCCTCCGGGGGTCAAGCGCGTTGAGCCGGGGCGATCGCTGGATCGTCTCGCACGAAATCAGCTAACAAGACTAACAAACTACAGCCTTCATCAATAGGTGTATAAACAGGGGGTGTGGGAGCACCACCCCCACCAGGGGCACACCCCCTGCACCCCCTCAAAGGGGATCCACCCCTGCACCCCGTTCACCTCCTGCAAAGGATGGCTAAAAAAGATGTGACTCTATCAATCCTATCGAACGAATCAGACCAAAAACTCATTTTATTACGGTAGGGACGACCACGCCGGGTCAAGGTTTTGTGACAAAAGACTTTGGATTTTTACCTGGCGGGAGTGTCGAATGATGTATTGCACAGATACGATCGCGGTTCTCCCGAATAATAAGAGTTTTTCCACGCCCACTTAATCTACTGGAGTTTTGACTATTTTTCCTGTAATGCCGCGAAACACCCTCTGAGAGGGCGTTTCGCGGCAT
>JBIKWV010000964.1:0-2745 GCA_044356135.1 Elainellaceae cyanobacterium | reverse complement strand
TGGTGGATTTTTCGTGCTGAAAGTACGAAAAATCCACCACAGTCCACTGGGTTTGAAGACAGAACCTAGAACCGCCATGAAACCGTACCTCGAACGGTGAACGGTGCGCCATAAAACACCCGCAGTTCACTTTGCGACGACTCAAAGTAGCGAATATCAAACAGGTTCTCAATGTTGATGGCAATTCGGAAGTTATTTCGGTTGTAGAACAGGGCGGCATCAGTGCGGGTATAGCCTGGAACCTGGAACGTGTTCTCCAGATTTCCCTGACGTTCGCCCACATAGAACAGACCCAAGCCAAACCCCATGCCTTGCAAATCCCCCGACTGGATCTCGTAGGTACTCCACAGACTAAAGGCGTTTTCTGGTACGTTGTTCAGGCGATTGCCGACCTCAAAGGTATTGTCTTCGGTAATTCTGGCATTGGTGTAGGCATAGCCCGCTACAATGTTCCACCCCGGCAGGATTTCCCCCGTCGCAATTAACTCGACTCCAGTGCTGCGCTGCTCTCCCGTCTGGACGGAGAAGTTGGGATTTGCGGGATCGGTCGTGAGGACGTTTGAGCGGGTGATGTCATAAAAGGCCAGGGTGGTGGATAGGCGTTGATCCAGCCAGTCGGATTTGATGCCGATTTCATACTGGGTGCCCCGTTCTGGGCGAAAAAGGGTATCGTCGAAGGCAGTGCCAACGCTCTGGAGGAAGGAGCGGCTGTAGCTGGCATAGAGGGAATGATCTTCGCTGGGTTGATAGACCAACCCCACCCGTGGGCTGAAGGCTTCATCCTCCTGGAAGGACTCAGAGCCATCGGCAAATTCAGTCTCCTGGCTCACTACATCAAACCGTCCCCCTAACAGCAGCTTTAACTGAGGTAGCAGGGTAATTTGGTCCTGTACGTAGATGCCAAAGGTATTGGTGATGAAGGGTTCTGCGGGAAATTCACCAACCAGTCTCCGTTGCGATCGCCCATACACGGGATCAAAGATATCGATCGGATCTATTGCAAACTGCCGATTACTGGCTGTGTAAACATCCCGGTTGAAGTCAAAGCCAACCAACAGACGATGGGAAATACTTCCCGTCTGGAAATTACCCACAACGCTGGTATCAATCGCCCAGTTGTCCTGGGATTGATCGCTGGTACTGAATAGCCCCCGCTCCAGGGTTCGCTCGTCGTCCAGTAAAGCCGATGGAAACAGCGAATTTTGAGGCGATCGCAAAAAGCTGATGCGAAACGCATTCTGGATTTGCCAGTCAGGGCTGAACTGGTGATCGAGGACATACCCCAATCGCAGGGCATAGCGTTCGTTACTGTCCAGGTCATTGTCGGGTTCACCAATAAAGCGATTGCGGGGCAGTTGTCCGTTGATGTTGGGCAGCACCGTTCCCCTGGCGGGCAAACCCCGGTCGTTGGGCGATTGAGCAATGGTGTATTCGCCTTCCAGGGTCAGTCGAGTGTCTGGGCTAATTTGCCAGGTGAGGGAGGGAGCGATGACATAGTTTTGGCGATCGAAAAAGTCAATGAAGGTGTCTGTGGTGGATGCACCTGCAATGAAACGATACAGCAAAGATTCTGATTCATTCAGAGGGCCTGTAAAATCCAGCGACCCGGCATAGGTGCCAAAGTTGCCAATCGTCCCCTCCAGAATGTACTGGGGATCGGCTAAGGGCCGCTTGTTCACAATGTTGACGGTGCCGCCCGGTCCACCCTGGCTGAACAAAGCACCTGCTGGTCCCCGCAGCACTTCAATACGCTCAACGTTAGGAATGGCAATGCGTGTGGTGATGCTGGTATCATCTCGCAACCCATTGCGGATGATGTCTCTCCCAGAAAAACCGCGAATGGTAAAGCCCTCAAACGCAGACTGAGAGGAGTTGTCGGGGTTAACCCCAACCACAGTTCGCAGAGCTTCATTAACACTCTGCACCTGCCGATCTTCCAACAATTCCTGGGGAACGACCTGCACAGAAAAGGGCAAATCTCGCAGAGGGGTGTCGGTTCTGCTGCCCGTGGTGGTACTGGGAACCTGATAGCCCTGTTGTGCCTCTTCCGTCACCACAATTTGAATGGCATCGTCCGCATCCTCCCCTCCCGCCAAACCCGGCGTCACTTGCAGTACCAGGGTTTCAGCGGTGCGATTCACCTCAGCGGTGGGGGGACCATCAGTTCCAGTAATGGCGATGCGTACCCCCCCACTGGCGGTTTTACTAAGCTGCACCAGCGCGATTCCTGCTGCCGGGGTAAACTGGGTCGCTGCATCTTCGTTGGCCAGATCCAGTACCGCATTGGGAATGTCAATGATCAGGGCATTCCCTTCCACCCGTGTCGTTTGCGTCGAAAGCGGGCCACTGGCTTCACCACTGCCTATCAGTTCAATCCTCAGTCCCCCCGGCGTACTCTGGAGCCGCACATCGGTAATGGTGGCGGTATTCGCTTCGATTTGCGCCAACCAATCCCCAACAGTCAGGGAAGCGCGGAAATCCGGAGTGGTTGCACTCACCCCATCCATCGGCACCTGGGATCCCCCTTTCGCCATCGCTGCCTGTGGTGGAACCATCAACATCAGACTCCATATCCCAGCGCCGAATAACCAACCATTCCACAGTTTCACAGTCATCCTCAACCCCACACCAAAAAAGCGTTTAGAATACTTGCCAGCCCTTTTTCGCCTGCTTTGACAGCACAGCCCTATAATGGGTGAACAATACTTAAGAAAGTTTCTCAATTAAATTAGAGGATGGCAGGGA
>JBIKWV010000086.1:0-9929 GCA_044356135.1 Elainellaceae cyanobacterium | reverse complement strand
TGGAATTCTGATCAGTCGTGCTTATCAAAAGATGGAAAATCATGCACTTTTGATCAGGAATTCCTATCCAAAAAAGCACAGAACCGAGCTTTGAAACAGCTTATCCCACGTATACATGGGCTATAATTAATAATGTGAGGAGTTGACACTCTGATCAGGACACCGGAAGACAAAAGTCCTGACTGACCGAAAAACAAAATGCCCTGGCAGGCTTGCAACTCGACCAGGGCATTCCCACAGCACACTCATTTCAGGAGAAATGCACTGTGACATCTTCATACATTGCTGATTCTATCAGAGCCGAACGCGAGGAGCGGGACAACAAAATCCGCGAGGAACGCTATCTGGATGGGGCAACCGATGCCGCATTCGGGCGATTACCAGAACTCTCGGACGAGGACTACCTGGCTGGTTACGTTGCCAAACTCAAAGAATTGCCGAAAGACCCCACCGGGCGCATTATTCACCATTCGCCGCGCCAGTCCTTCGCCTTTGGCTATATGGATGGCGTGGGTCATTCGATTGACGGTGAAAGTAACGATCCCTTCTAAAGTCTGGTTGATCCGATGGGGGAGAAAGTTTTGATGCTTCTCCCTCTTCCTCTTCACTTCATGACACACGAGGACATCAATTATGCCACGCACTACGCTTCAAACTAAAGCTCAGTCCAACGGACACAATTCTGCACCAACAACGCCATTGCTCACGACACCATCACCAGCTACGGAGCGAGATGTATTTGATTCAGAAGAATTTGAAGGAAGCCGTGAGTCCTTCCCCTACCTGCAAATGCTGAATCATCAAGACCCGGAACAATCCGGCTTCTTCATCACGCTGGAGAATACTGAAGCCGTCAATTTCACCCCCAACACCGACTGGACACCCCACACCGAAACCTTCCAGAGCGGTGAATCTTCCGAGGGCTATCGCAGCCTGGTCGCACGGTTTCTGATCCTGCGAAAATCCAACCTGCTGGTCTTTGACCGGGAGAGTGGAGAATTCATCGGCGAATACAAGAAGTCGCAATACGACAGGAACACAATGGTGTTGAAGCGGCGATTCCTGGTGTATCTCGTCAGCAAAGACAAACACCTGCTGCACGAAACTCCTCTTCTGCTAACCGCTAAGGGCGCGTTTTGCGGAAGCTTCGGTGAGGTCGTGGGCAAGTTTCATGCCGATATGAGCAAGGCGTACAGTCAGGCGACAGGGGCGAAGAAGTTGAGGGGAGATCGCTTCATGTCACTCTCCATCCTCGCAGTCAAAGTCAAACCCGAATTGAAGGGCACCACCAAGAAATCCTGGACCTGTTCAGTCGATACCTATGGCGTTCCCACGGCTCAGAACTGGCAGCAGTTTTTCGTGGGGTACAAGCCCGAACTGAAGGATCGAATTCTGGCTGAGTTTGAGCAATGGGAAGGGTTTAGCAATCCAGAGCGGGAGGGGCGATCGTACTCCACTCAAAAGCAAGCATCACCCTCACAAAAATCGGTTCAGGATGCGATCGCAGCCCCTCCCGATGACGATAACGAGGAAACCTACGAAGACTTTGATTACGGCTATCCAGACGAAATCTAAGACGCAGCCTGAACATCAGCAACAAGTTAATGAAAATAGGAGAAATCACATGACACAGCCACTTCAAGCCATCAGCAACGACAACCTGCAAGGACTGGCAGGAGTCACCCGGTTGGTAACTCACATTCAAACTTCTGCGATCGATTCCACCCGGACTCCAATCCGCACAGAGGAAGTGCCAGCAGTCACCAATTCCGTCATTGAGCGGTTGGTCTGGGGGTATCCCTATCTGGATCAGGTGGTTCAGGAAGAACTCGATGAATTGCGCTTCCGCAAGTAGAGCAATGAATCTTTATCCATAACAGAAGGCACCTGGCACATCGGCCAGGTGCCTTTTCTGATCAGCTTGAAGGATTACGCAACTAAACTTCCAAAGTCAGACAGTGTACCCAGCACGGCTTCTTCATCAAAAGCAACTCCTTCTTTTTCTTCAACGGAATCCTCAATGGAATCCTGCCCGGAAAATGTTTCTTCTGTCGTACTCTCAATAGAGTTTGTGGAGCCATCAACTGGAAGCAGCGATCGCACCCCCGCCTTCAGTAACAGTTCCTGGATCGCCTCGCGTACTGACTGCTGGATTTCTTGCCGCAAACTGTTCACAGGAGATGTGAACTCAGAGTCTTCAAGCCCAAATGCACTCTGGATTGCCTCAATCTGGCGAGACAACGCTGTAATGGATTCACGCGCGATCGCCTGCAACTCTTCCTCTGATAGATTCTCCTGATCCTCATAAGCAAAGGGCTTCCAGAACGCCAGCATGGCATCCACGCCGCGATGTTTCCCTTCACGACTGCGGGCGTGTTCATTCTTGAGGAGATACTGAAACGTTACACCCACGGGCGAATCCACATCGGTATTGAACGCAAACTGAATGCGTTGCCGCTCATTTTGAGATTCTGGTGAACGTTTGCGTGGCATGGACACTCCTCCCTAGACCGTCACTTTGTTGAGCTTTCCCAGTAGCCCCTGAAATAGACCATAGCAGTCCGCCATCCGCATGGGTAGTGTGGGATTGGTTGCGGCTTCCGGGAGGGCGTTGACAATGCCGTTGAGCCGCTCTTGCAGTCCATCTGCAAAGAAGAAGCGGTGAGCCAGTCCCAGGTCTCCACAATAGTTCTGAATCGTCGGACGTAACAGGGAAGCAGCCCCTCCACTGATAATCAGATCAGCAGACTCATCCGTCAATTGTCCCAGCAGATGGTCTTGGAGATAGACGCTGACCGTTTTCCAGTAGGTCTGCCGGACTGATTCGGCGATCGCCCCAAACTCAAACATCCCCGCCCTCACCTGAGAAATCTGCTCGGTTTTCCCTGTGGTGAGTGCTGCCATCAGTGAAGGATAGTCTGTGAGTGTGATGCCGTGCGATCGCGCCGTCTTCTCAAACGAACTCCAGAAACCGGGACCATCGGAACTGGAGGCAGCCACCTTGAGGGAGCCGCCCTCGAAGCAGAGGATTGAAAGATTTCGGTGTCCCATCATCAAAATCAGGGTGCGACGATGCTCAATGGGAAGGGCGATCGCATCCAGTTGCTTCTTGCGGTTGAGGTACAGCCCGAAGCCCTCCGGGAAGAACTTGGGTTGAATGGTTACCTGCTGGCGCTGTCCTCGAAACACAAACCCCTGCTCACAAATTGCCGCCAGTTTGGCAGCGATCTCGTCACGGGTTCTAATCTCCGTCAGGGGTAACGGTATCCAGACGTTTGCCTCATAATGACCGGGCAATCGCTCCAGCTCAGCGATCGCCCCCAACGCCGCCACGATCTTGTAAGCCGCCTTCTCCGATTTATTCGCAGCAAGGCTATTCGCGTCCAGACAGGCTTTAGCCGCATCACCGACAAGGATAACCTCATCCCCGATCTGCACCCAGGCAGCATCCTGAGGGCGACCACCCGAACTGAGATTAGGCAGAACATCAATGGTTAACCCGTCCGCCACCTCCGACCCCATCCAGAGGGGAACGGTTTGTCCTGGATTAACCCGATAAAAGAACTTGGAGGCAGAAGTTCCAACGTCTCCTGCCACATGAATTGCAGGCGCAGCGAGGCTCGGTAGTTTCATAGCGACACCAAAATGCTACAGCTCAATCCTATCCTGGCGATCGCCTATTGGTTTTCAGTGGTTAATTTATTGTAATAAGAAGCTACTTTTATCGGACTTAAGGTTACTCTTGGTTTATGTGATCTGGGTCTGTCCATCGGCTACGCCCCCTTCGGGGTCTTCGCGGAGGGTTCACACACTACGCCATGTTTTTGACGGAATGGCGCGTAAACTCCTCCTGGTAAGGGTCTTAACGATTTTTCTGCACACCTGCCAACTTCACAGGCGAATGTGCCATTTATAACCACTGCCATCCATGCTTTCCACCAGTAACGTTTCTGCGGCACAGGCAGAGACCTATTACACCGAGGATGATTACTATGTCGGGGATGCTCAGCCGTCAGTTTCCCGGTGGTATGGTCGTGGTGCTGAGGTTGTGGGACTATCGGGCGGTGTTGAGCCGGAAGCTTTCGTCAACCTGCTGAATGGGATTGCACCCGATGGGCGATCGCTCGTTGGAAAAACCATTGACCTCAAAAAGCGCAGAGCCGCAACCGACTACACGTTCAGCGCTCCTAAAAGCGCCAGTCTGGCGGCACTGGTGCAGCAGGATGAGCGAGTTTTAGCGGCACACCAGCAGGCGGTAAACCAAGCCCTGGCAATCCTGGAAAACCGCTATGCTCAAACCCGCATCTCTCAGGCAGGCAATCGCCAGCGCGTTGCCACGGGCAATTTAATTGCAGGCGTCTTCACCCACACTACCAGTCGGGAAATTGAACCCCAGCTTCATAGCCATTGTGTCGTCATCAATGCCACCCAACTCCCTGATGGACAGTGGTACAGCTTCAGTAATGAGGAGGCAATAGCCCACCAAAAACTCCTGGGTCAGGTTTACCAGAACGAACTGGCGATCGTTCTCCAGCAGCAGGGTTACGAAATAGAACCCAGAGCCAATGGACAATTTGAGCTGAAAGGGTATTCTCCTGAACTGCTCAAGCTGTTTTCGACTCGCTGCCAGCAGATTGAGCAGTTGCTTTCAACCTGGGAATCAGAACGGTTGCCCACTGTCAGAAGCGACGCTGTTCATGCGAGTGCTGCCCGTCGAGAAGCTGCAACGCTGAGATCTCGCAGAAGTAAACCAAAGGCGATTGCTCAGGATAAACTCCTGCGAGGCTGGAATGCCCTGATCAAACTCAAAGGACTGCAACTCCCCACCCTTCCAAAACCCAACGCCACTTCTGATCAAGACGTGGACAGCGCCAGGGCAGTGGTTGAGATGGCAATCCGGCACTGTGGTGAGCGAGAGACCGTGTTCAGGCGATCGCAGCTTGAACGGTTTGTCCTGGAACACAATCTGGGTGAGCTTAGCTTTGATCAGGTGCAGGAGGCGATCGCCCGTAACCCAGAACTCATTCAGGTCGCCCCCGGCAAATTCACGACACAGTCGGCAATCAACCTCGAACTCAACACCATCCGATTGATGCAGCAGAGCAGAGGGCAGATGAAGCCAGTGATCCGCCCAACTGCCTCGGATAGTGATTCGCCAAAATTTGACCCCTTCCTGGAACATCAAACTTTGACCGCAGGACAGCAGCAGGCAATTCACCTGGCGCTGACGACTCGTGATCAGTTCATCGCATGGCAGGGGGCAGCGGGTTCCGGGAAAACTTCTGCTCTTAGGGTGGTGAAGGCAATCGCTCAAACTCAGGGCTATCAGGTGCGGGGCTTCACCCCCAGTGCCGAAGCTGCTCATCTACTGGGGCAGACATTGGAAGTAGAAACAGAAACGGTTGCTGGGCTTCTGGTTACTCAACCGTCATTGGAAACCATGCTGGTATCACGTCAAACTTCCAAACCACCAGAACTCTGGATTGTGGATGAGGCAGGGCTTCTCAGCATGAAGGACGCTCACGCCCTGCTGAGTCTCGCCAGTATGGAACAGGCCAAAGTCCTACTGGTGGGAGACACTCGGCAACTTTCAGCAGTCGAGGCAGGCAACCCCTTCAAGAGTCTGCTGGCAGGTGGGATTGCGATCGCCCACCTGGACGAAAATCTGCGGCAGCAAACCAGGCAGCTTAAAACAGCCGTGGAATTCCTGGCAGACGGGAAGGCAGCGGAAGGAATTGCGGCATTGGATGATGCAGGCTGCATTCAAGTGATTCCAAATCCTGATGAACGTCTCGCTCAGTTGGCAGAGGATTACCTTAGACTGCCGTCTGTGGAACGAGAGACAACTCTGATACTGGCCGGAACCAATCAGGAGCGACGGATGCTGACCCAGAAAATTCGTCAGGGGTTGCAGCAGGAGGGGATGCTGGGGAACGATCGCCTCACCGTTACAGGACTCCGACAGCGAGATCTCACCAAAGCGCAGGCTTCCTACGCCAGTGCCTATGCGGTGGGGAATGTACTGGTGTTTCAGAAGAACTATCCAGGGCAGAACCTGATTAAACGTGGGCAGTATACCGTTCTGGAGAAGAATCCCGAACTCAATCAGCTCACGCTTCAAAACCCCGAAGGGCAAATTACCCAGGTTAATCCAGCACTGTGTCGGGAGAAAACGGTGTATGAGGCGGAGCAGTTTGGGGTGGGGGTGGGCGATCGCCTCCGCTGGACAAAAAACAACCGCGCTGCTGGCATCCGCAACGGTCAGACCTTCACTGTCAATCAGATTTCTGCCACTGGGACTGCTCGAATTACCGATGCTGACGGCAGGCAGCGAACAATCTGCCTCACGGGAAAGCAGTTCATCGATTACGCCTGGGTCAACACCACCTACAGCAGCCAGGGAAAAACCGCTGACCGGGTGCTGGCTTTGATGGATAGCACCACCAGCAAAGAGTCCTTCTACGTTGCTGTGTCCAGAGCCAGACATCATCTGACGCTTTACACATCTAACAAGTCTGAATTGCTGCAACTGGCGCAGAAGTCTAGAGCCAAGGAAAACGTCAGCGACTACATTTCATTGACACAAGGAGCTACCCATCATGTCCCGACCTCGAAAACAACCCAACGATCCGCCATCCCAGGAACCGCTGATCCAGATTTCTGGAAGCACTTTGGAGAGCGTGTTGGAGACCGTCTTAGCCAGATGCTTGCAACCGCTCCAAACAGACCTCTCAGTCGTGAGCGACAAAATCCAGCAGATGGAGCAGAAAACGCAGCACCTGACCGAAACCTTGCAGCCATTGCCGCAAACCTTGACCGATATCTTGAACCAGTGGCTCAAGCAATTACAGACCATCTTGAACAACGGCAACTCAGACAATACATCGGAGATCTTGCGGGAGCAGTTGCGGCAGTTGATCGCAGCCTTGAGCCGATGGAATCAGCAATTGCAAACCGAACTCACGTTGCAGCAGCGATTGATCGACTCAATCAGGCAATTGGAGACCAGGCTCAACGAATACAGTCCAGTCCCTACGGAATCTCAGGAAGACCCGGACGAAATCGAACAGAATTAGGAACCGTTTCTAACCATCATCAACCTCCAAATGCTTCACTCGATACTTTCGAGCCAGAACCCTCTACTGGCATTTCTCCTACAAACAGCACAACAGAGCGCTACAAAAAGTTATGGCAGAGGTATGTTCAGAAATTGCAGGAGCGTGACCCGATAAAGTTGGATTTTGCAGTGGCGCAAAGCGCTTTTGAAGACGGGCATAGTCAGAGAGTGATTGCCCTGATGCTGGTAGCTGGAAGTCCAAATGTTAGAGAGCGATCGCAAATCCAGGGCAAATCTGAAGCCAGAAACTACGTCAACCGGCTTGCTCGCTCTCTATGTCAGCCAAAATCAAAGCAGAGCCTTCACCGAAAACGTCAGTTGGAACTATCGTGATTTCTGGTTCCCTGATTCAGACACATTGCTACTGGATGAGAGCTTGAATCCAGGCAAAATCGTCTTCGCTCACAGGCGGAATCGGTTGCCGGGTGTAGTCGATCGCCAGATTCAGAGCGGCTTCCTCGTAAACCTGATGCAGCATCTGCTTCAAGTCGATGACAGGTTCCTCGTTGTTCTGTTCAAGAGGCAACAAAAACCGTGGAATTTGATCGCGCAAATTAAAAGGGTACAGTTCAGCCGCAGGACGCTGAGCAGAACGACTAACCAGAATTCGATAATCAGACGCAATTCCACCTGAAACAGGTTTGGGTTCACCAACCCGCAGTAGATCAATCTCGACCAGATTCGCTGTGCTGTTCAAAATTGCCTGCCGTTTGGCATCATATTTTGTTCTCCCTTCCCCCACCCGTTTGTTTTTAGGAGACAGCACTTCCAATACCGTCACGACCAGTCCTGTTCCGACTTCTCGAACTTCCAGATATCGCTCCTGGACTTCCTCGGTCAGCGGTACGGTAACAAGGACAGGTTGACTCAGCGTTTCAGTTGAAGCTTTCGTTTGAATCGGTTCCCGCCCTCGTTGAGCAACCGAAACATCAGGGATTCCGACCAGAAGAGAATCCGAGTAGACTCGCTTTTCAACAGCAGCACGATATTTTGGCGTGATGACCGTGTTGAGCGATCGCGCCAGTACACTAATCAGTCCAAAATGAACCTCCGTCCACAGATCTGGATTCTCCAGATAAGGATTCATGCCTGGAAACTGCGGTTTCATCGCGGATATTCCCTGCTACCATCTACATCTCATAGTAGAGATTCCTTGTTATTCTGCATCCGTTGAATCTTCAAATTGTTCCAAACCGAAGGAAGGAACCTGGATGTGAGCGATCGCTCCGGCATAATGCTTCTCGATCACAGCAGTTGAAGTACCACACCACTCTGCGACCCGATTGGGTGGAATGCCGCTCTCCAGACACAGGGTAATAAAAGTATGGCGACAATTATATTGGGGGAGGTACTCCTTGACTTTGCCCTCTGCAACCAGCGTCTCCACGACGGGCTTCCAGACACGATTCAGGAAGTTGTGGGCATCGATTTCTATCCCACTTTTGGCAGGGAAAACCAGGCTATCGGGGTTACAGTGCTCTGGGCGGAGTAGATCAAGAATGGCGCGGAGTTCCTCATTCATCGGGAGATAGCGAGGACTGGCAGTTTTTGTCGCTTTGCGAATGCGGACATCGGTTGCCATTGCCTCACAGATATAAATTCGGTTCTTCTCAACATGCTTCCACTTGAGGGCGATCACCTCTTCTGGTCTACATCCCGTGTGGAACAGGAACCTGACGTAGGGTAAATAGTAGGAATGCTTGACAGGGGCATATTTGGAACAATAGGTGTCGTGTTCAAATGCAGAGACGATCGCTGCCACGCACTCCCTGGAAAAGGGCTTTCGGGAAACTCGGTTGCGTTTTTTTGGTTTGATCTCCTTTGCAAGCTCCTTGAAGGGGTCATCAGAGATCAGCTTTTTACGTTTTGCCCAATTGCAGCAGGCGCTTAACTGGTCCAGTGTGCGTCTGGCAGTCTCTGCTGCAAAGTGGGTCAGCAAGTAGGTCTGAATGGCGATCGCCTCTTCCACATAAGGACTGGGAAATTTCTGAATTCGTTTGGCAATCTTGCCATAGTCTCGAATGATGGTACTTTCCTCCAGATGCTCCTGCTGAAAATCCGTATATTTTTGCCACAAATCCTTCAGAGAAGTTTTAGGGACGGGCAGTGGGGTCACCGGGTTATCGACACTGAGGGCAGTCTGAGGTTTGTACTTCTGTAAGGTGGGGTCGAACCGCTCATAGATGATGTCAGACTCAATCAGTTTTGCTTTTGCCTCAGCGACTTTGCGATTCGCTTTCGATTCTTGCAGTCCGAGTGAGAGGTAATGGCGTTTGCCGCCCCAGTTGAAGCGAAGCTGAAGCCAGCCGTTGGACACAATGATGGCGACACTGCCCTTCCGATAGCGGTCTTTTTCTTTGGATTCCTGCACAAACCACCCCTTGAGCCTCAACTCTACTTCTTCGTTCAGAGGCTCCGTGTTTTTTCAGGATAAAACAAAATAGTACAGATGAACCGAATTCGTACACCATCTATACACCACTTTTTGCCCCAAACTCCCCCGTTTTACCCCATAAAAACTTTCGGGAGATCCTTGAAAGAACCTCCCGAAGCGGTTTGTGGAGCTTGTTTTACTGATGGCTCAGGCGGGATTTGAACCTGCGACCTTGGGCTTATGAGTCCCCTGCTCTAACCTACTGAGCTACTGAGCCTTGATGGTGAAAGGGCATGTGAAAGTGATGCTCCTCTCAACCAGCGTTTATAAGCATAACACATCTGTGGAGGCGATCGCTACTCAAGCACGCACAATTCACTCGAAGGTACACCAAAGCTCAGGAGGGGCGATGACCCGCACCGCACCGCCTGAGCTATC
>JBIKWV010000963.1:0-2746 GCA_044356135.1 Elainellaceae cyanobacterium | reverse complement strand
AATCTCCCCTTCGCAAGGGGGAATGGCGTTGCTTAATTCAGGGATGAATTTTTGTAGAAAGTCGTGCTTAGCGTCTACTGCTGGTGTCCTTTCTGACGAGTGCTGCTACTGCTCAGGGGTAAACGCTGGACACGACGCTGGCCCTGCTGTGTGCATTTTGCGGATTTCAGGCAGAACATCCCGTCGTGCAGCAGATCAAGCAGCGGTGGAGCTGGAAGCCCCGGTTTCTCTTCTGGGGTGGATTGTATGGTGCTACCGTGTCGCTTCCAGCAACCGCGAGAAGTAGAATCGCGTCTTCGTCATCGCGTTCCGCTCAACCTTCCAGCCATTGGCCTCCAGAATCTTCACGATGTCAGATTCGCGGTGCAGGTAGGCGCGGGTGGTCTTGCTGGGGCCAGGGAAAAACTCACCGATCTTTTTCAGCGTCGCATAGAAGCAGGTTTTAGGTGCAAAGCTGAGGATCAGACGGGACTCTGCCAGTGAGCTAAGGTGGCCCACCATCTCAGCGGCCTTCTCCTGGGGGTAGTGAATCAGCACGTCGAGACAAATCACGGTGTGATACTTGCCGTCCAGGGATTCCAGGTCTTGCACGGTGAATGCTGGGTTCTCGGGTTGGCCCAGTTCCTTCACAGCTCGCTCTTTCGCTTCGCCCACCATCTTTTCAGAGATATCGCTGGCGGATACCTTCGCGCCCATTTGAGCCAGGGGGATACTGAGGCTTCCGACCCCGCATCCGGCGTCGCAGATGGTGACATCCTTGATGTCTTCGCTTTTCAGCCATTCCAGCACAGTGTCAATCGTCTGCTGATGGCCTTTGCGGATATCGAGCTGGACTTTGTTGACCTCGCCCTCGCCGTAAATTCGCCGCCAGCGATCGAATCCGGTCGCGTTGAAGTATTCCCGAACAACGGTTTTGTCGTCAATGACGTTATTCATAAATTGGGTTATCGAGGTTATAGCGGTTTTTACTCAGGTGAGGTACGGGGGGGGTGCAGGGGGGAATCACCCCTGCACCCCCTACCTCACCCGCACGAGAAGTGCAGTAGGTCTAATTGTCTTATTTAGGAGGCTGAGTGCCACCCATGCGAATCTCGGAACAGAAAGAGGCCATACTGAACCCGCCGAACCGCTTCAGAATACTGGTGCGGAGGCGAAGGTTGGGGCTGGCAAACCAGAGACGCTCTTCAGAATACATGGTTTCGTACTCTGTGATCAGCGTCAGCGCTTCATCATCGCCCATCACGTAGCGACCGGCAATAGACGCCTTCTCGGCATAGCCCATATCACGCAGCAGCTTGCCCTCGTTGGGCTTCTCAGGATCGGCAATCGGCACCAGCACCGTTGAACTCGGTTGCTTGTGCTTCCCTTCATCCCGTTCGATTGGGCTGTCCCAACTCACCCGCGCTCCACAGAGTGCCAGCGATGGATCCATCTCATATTGTTTACAGAGTTTGATCACTTCGGGATCGTCTTTCGCCAGCATCTCGATGCGGATATCCGATTTGCCGCTCTCGGATTGCTTGAAGGCAAGGTGGTGGCTGGTACGTTGAGAAAACCATTTCCCAGAACTTTGCTGAAAAAACTCTGTGATGTCCATGAATCTAAAGGCGATTTTATGGGTGCGCAAATTTGACATTACTGAAAACAATCTTACAGTGGTTTGCGGTCGAAATGGGGCGGGGGCGTGCGATCGCACAAATCCTCCTGACGTGGGAACGCTAGAGGAAATTCCCCACATCAGGAGGTGGCAGTTGCAAAAGCTTGGAGTCGTTGCCATAGGCCGGAACGAGGGCGATCGCCTGATCCAGTGCCTGCAATCCGTCATCGGTCGTGCCGTCGCAGTAGTTTATATCGATTCTGGCTCCACCGACGGTAGCCTGGAGCGGGTGCGATCTCTTGGAGATGCCCACAGAGAAGCCCCCCCCGTCGAAATCCTATCGCTGGATCTGTCGATCCCCTTCACCGCCGCCCGCGCCCGCAATGCAGGGTTCAAACACCTGCTCCACCTGCACCCCGACCTTGAACTGGTGCAATCCGTCGATGGCGACTGTGAGATCGTCGAAGGCTGGCTGGAACAGGCCACTCAGTTTTTGTCAGAACATCCTGACGCAGCGGTCGTCTGCGGTCGGAGACGAGAACGCTTCCCGGAACGATCGCCCTACAACCGTCTCTGTGATATCGAATGGAACACCCTCATCGGTGAGGCTAAAGCTTGCGGGGGCGACGCCCTGATGCGCATCACTGCCTTCCAGCAGGTCAACGGTTACAACCCCACCCTGATTGCCGGAGAAGAGCCCGAACTCTGTGTCCGCCTGCGACAGGCCAACTGGAAAATCTGGCGCATCGATGCCGAAATGACGCTGCACGACGCCCAGATGCTGCACTTCACCCAGTGGTGGCGGCGATCGGTCCGCTCCGGTCACGCCTTTGCGGAGGGCGCATGGCTCCACGGGCAACCTCCCGAACGCCACTGGGTCCGCGAATGCCGCAGTATCTGGCTCTGGGGACTGGTGATTCCCCTGCTGGCGATCGTTCCCGCCCTGGTCACTCAGGGTTGGAGTCTGCTACTGCTGCTGGGCTACCCGGTCATTGGCTACAAAATCTTTCGCTACAGTCTCCAGCGTGGGCTGAAACTCTCCCATGCCCTCCTCTACAGCGGTGCCTGCCTACTGGGAAAATTCCCCAATCTGGTAGGAATGATGGTGTTTCATCGCGATCGCCTGCTGCACCGCAGGCGGCAGATTAT
>JBIKWV010000085.1:0-9938 GCA_044356135.1 Elainellaceae cyanobacterium | reverse complement strand
GAATAATTTGCCCCCTTTTTACCAAAAACGCTCACGCAGCCAGCGATTTGGAGAAAATCGGCGCTAGAATTAAATATGCCGCGAAACGCCCTCGCAGAGGGCGTTTCGCGGCATTACAGGGAAAATAGTCAAAACTCCAGTTAGTCAAAAGTCCAGAAAAACCATAGGTAATTTTAACCGCTGAGTACTGGTCTGTATTTATACGGTCGCAAGTTACTTCTTTGAGGGTTCTATTAAGCCGCGTCAGTTTCATATCAGCTATCAGCTACCTGGACACGACATTCTAAAGGGACTGTCGGATTACCGTCATCACAGCCATCAATATCAAGATTTTGTGAAGTGAATTTTTTTTTGTGCTCGTCTAAAAAGCTTCTGCTAACTTACGTATCAGATCAGAATCAGCAGATTTAACATTCAGAGTCTCCTGTTAGTGGGATGGGAGAGCCGTAGAATTCTCTATCAGTTCGGGGGAATTGCCCCTATAGTGTTTGTGTCTGGTGGTTTCTCGTACAGCAGTTAGTGGATCTTTAGCGAGCTTGAATATGCGAATTTTAGTCACGGGCGGAGCGGGTTTCATTGGGTCTCACCTGATCGACCGATTGATGGAACAAGAGCATGAAGTCATCTGCCTGGATAACTTTTACACGGGTGACAAGCGCAACATTGTGCGCTGGTTGGGCAATCCCCGATTTGAACTGATCCGTCACGATATCACTGAGCCGATCCGACTGGAAGTTGAGCAGATCTATCATCTGGCCTGCCCTGCTTCACCCGTTCACTACCAGTACAACCCTGTAAAAACCATCAAGACCAATGTGATGGGAACCCTCAATATGTTGGGGTTGGCCAAGCGGGTCAAGGCACGCTTCCTCCTGGCTTCCACGTCTGAGGTGTACGGCGATCCAGAAATTCATCCTCAAACTGAAGACTACCGGGGCAATGTCAACCCCATTGGAATCCGTAGCTGCTACGACGAAGGAAAGCGGGTTGCTGAAACGCTGGCCTTTGACTATCACCGTCAAAACGATGTCGAAATCCGGGTAGCCCGCATCTTCAACACCTATGGCCCCCGGATGCTGGAAAACGACGGTCGAGTGGTCAGCAACCTGGTCGTCCAGGCACTGAAGGGTATCCCCCTCACGGTCTATGGAGATGGCTCCCAGACCCGCAGCTTCTGCTACGCTTCCGATCTGGTCGAGGGGCTGATGCGGCTGATGAACGGCGATTATGTTGGGCCTGTCAATTTAGGGAATCCTGGTGAGTACACCATACTTCAGTTAGCACAGACCATTCAAGAAATGGTCAATCCAGGCGCAGCTCTAAAGTTTGAGCCGTTGCCCCAGGATGACCCCCGCCGCCGTAAGCCCGATATCACCCGCGCCCGCACCCATTTGGGGTGGGAACCAACCGTACCCCTGAGAGAAGGTCTGGAAATGACGATCGCCGATTTTAGAGAGCGTCTGGGCGATCGCGTCGTGGTTCCAACGGTTCCAGTCATCCAGTAATGAAGTTGCTTCTGCTCTGCAAATACGTTCTTTAAGGAGAGGTGAATCGCTATGCGTGTCTGTGTGATTGGTACGGGCTATGTGGGATTGGTCACAGGGGTGTGTTTATCCCACATTGGGCATGAGGTGATCTGCGTTGACAACAACGAAGAGAAGGTCAAGCTGATGCAGTCGGGGCAGTCGCCGATTTTTGAACCGGGGCTGTCAGAGCTGATGAAATCCTGTATTGAGGCAGGTCGAATCCAGTTCACCACCGATCTGCAGGCAGGTGTGACCCACGGGGAGGTGCTGTTCATCGCCGTTGGTACCCCACCTCTGCCCACCGGAGAGAGCGACACGCGCTATGTCGAAGCGGTTGCACGGGGTATCGGAGAACATCTGAATGGCGGCTACAAGGTGATTGTGAACAAGTCTACGGTGCCCATTGGTTCTGGCGACTGGGTTCGCATGATTGTGTTGGATGGAGTGCGGGAGCGGCAGCGATCGCTCGTCCCTGCCGGCGGCATCCTCCCCGCAGAACCGGAAGCAGACTTTGATGTGGTCAGCAATCCGGAGTTTTTGCGGGAGGGGTCTGCGGTCTACGACACATTCAACCCCGATCGGATTGTGTTGGGCAGCAGCAGTCCTCGGGCGATCGCGCTGATGAAAGAACTCTACGCGCCGATCGTGTCCCGCCAGTTCGCCGACGACGCCTCACTGCCCACCGTCCCCGTGCTGGTCACCGACCTGAGTTCCGCAGAGATGGTGAAGTATGCATCAAATGCCTTCCTGGCAACCAAGATTAGCTTCATCAATGAAGTGGCCAACATCTGCGATCGCGTTGGTGCCGATGTCACTCAAGTGGCCAAAGGCATCGGTCTGGACTCGCGGATTGGCGGCAAGTTCCTCCAGGCAGGAATTGGCTGGGGAGGATCCTGCTTCCCCAAAGATGTGGCAGCCCTGATCCACACTGCCGATGACTACGGTTACGAAGCGCAGTTATTGAAGGCGGCCGTCAGCGTCAACCAGCGCCAGCGGCTGATCGCAATCGAGAAGCTCCAGCAGGTGCTGAAAATCCTCAAAGGCAAGACCGTTGGTCTGCTGGGCCTGACCTTCAAGCCGGATACTGATGACCTGCGCGACGCTCCTGCTCTGGACTTGATCGAGCACCTGCGCCGCCTGGGCACCAAAATCAAAGCCTTTGATCCCCTGGTTTCCCAGACGGGGATGCGGCACGGCCTCTCCAACGTGATTGTCGAAACAGACCCAGAGCGTCTGGCAGATGGCTGCGATGCGCTGGTGCTGGTAACCGACTGGAAACAGTTCCGCACGCTGGACTACAGCAAGATGGCTAAGCTGATGGTTAATCCTGTGATCATCGACGGACGCAACTTCCTGGATCAGGAAACCCTGGAGCAGTCAGGCTTCCGCTATGTTGGGGTAGGCCGCTAAAAAAATCATCAAAAAGCCGAGTGCCGCCCACAGTGTGGGTGGCACTCGGCTTTTTGATTGGTTTCCTCATCTCCCCTGCGCTGCTTGTTTCTGATGGTCAGCTTCGCTATAAATGCCTTAAGCGGTGGAAAGGGAGCAAACAGAGTAATGCAGATCATTCAACGACATGGCTGGGTGCTCACACCAGAGCAGGCGATCGCCCTTCAGCAACAGCTGCGTTCTGAGGTCGTAACCCAGGATCAACTGGGAGGGGTACGTCGAGTCGCTGGGGTGGATGTGGGGTTTGAAGATGATGGGGAAACGACACGAGCTGCTGTTGCCGTGTTGAGTTTCCCGGATCTGCAACTGGTGGAACAGGCGATTGCCCGTCGGCCCACCCAGTTCCCCTACATTCCAGGTTTGCTGTCGTTCCGGGAAGTGCCTGCGGTGCTGGATGCGCTGGAGAAACTGCGCCAGAGTCCTGACATTCTGCTGTGTGACGGCATGGGGACAGCACATCCCAGACGCTTTGGGATCGCCTGTCATATAGGGATTCTGGTTAATCTGCCGTCGATTGGCGTCGGTAAGTCTCGTCTGGTCGGTCGCCACGCTCCGGTACCCGATGAGAAAGGGGCCTGGGTGCCGCTGATCGACAAGGGTGAAACGATTGGAGCAGTGCTGAGGACACGGGTGAAGATCAATCCCCTCTATATTTCTCCAGGGCATCGGGTCAGTTTGGAAACGGCGATCGCCACTGTGCTGCAATGCACAACCAGATACCGTCTGCCCGAAACGACCCGTTCTGCCCATAAGCTCGCCTCTGGCCTGATCGACGAATCGCAGCTTGGCCTGCAATTGGATCTGGCGTAACAAAAATCCACGCTCTTCAGCGGCGATATTTCGTTTTCTGACCGAACGCAAGGATTTATCAAGCCTTTATTAAAAGATCGGCGAGATTATCTATACCTGAGATAACTATTAGTAATAATAATGAGACAGAGTGTCTCTTATCTGCCCACCCTCAACCGACGAGGTTCAACTGGTTGATATGACCCAAGAGGCGTTAACCCACTCCGTGGGAAACCGACAGACCGCGATTACCGCCCGCGATCGTGTTCAGATTGCGCTGGCGATCGCCGACGAGAACCTTCTCAAGTCTCTGCTGGTTCACTGTACCCCGGCGCTAGTGCCGCCCCATATCTTGGGTTCTGTCACGGCTGCCGTTGGGGTTCCGGTAGAAGCCCACCGCACGGTAGATGGCGTTATCTCCTATGAAACCGTTGACTGTGTGCTGGCCGAGTCTCCCGCTGAGATCGAAGAAAGAGTCGCAGCCACCGTCGATCCCAAATTGTTGCGCCGCGAATTTCTTAAGCTCACTCGCTGCGAGTCAGAAACCTGTACGCTGGGGCATGGGTTGAGGCTGGCTCAGGCGATCGCCCTGCTGGAACGATCCGGGTTTCCACCGGAGCAGATCGACGCGATCATCAATATTCCTACCGAAGCGTGGCACAAGTCCTGGTGGTACACCCTGGATGACGCTGGGGACTATACCGTCCCCTTTCTGCGCCTGATGCGCACTCTGCGCTACCCCGATGGCTCCCTGACGCTGCAATACAAAGATTATTTTGCTCAGGACAAACCTGTTACTTTCAGCGCTCGACAGCACAAGGTCCTGATCGAGATCAGAACCGACTCCCACAGTTTTCGCAAAACCCTGGAGCGGATTAACCTGTCGCGATCGCAGCTCGGCATCCATCGGGCATTACTGATCGCAGACCAACTTTCGGAACTTGAAGCACAGGCATTCATCAGTCAGGGCATCAGCGTTTACACTGCGAATGAAGTGGTGCTGCATACCGAATCTGACTGCACACGCTGCGCTAACCGCGACTGTCCTCTCAACGGTAGCAAGGATTCCCCCGTCATGATGTGCCGTCGCTTCTGCCTGGATGCCTGTGAGTAGGCATTAATCCGGATCTGACTTCCCTGATCGTGGATTTCCCCGCTGTTGGGGGGATTGCTGCTGATACCAGCGCTGCCAGGTTGCAGAACTGCGAATGGCCATCCACAGCAGCAGCAGCGCAATCAGGCCACCCTGACCGGGCGCATCAAAGGCAAACAAAACTAGCGCCACGCAGAGGAAGTCCTGCATAAAGATTACCCACAGGGGAAGGCCCCGCAGACGGTAAAACCAGCCTACCTGCGCCAGATGCAGCACCAGCGCCAGCAGGCCACCGACAATTCCCACCAGGGGAATCAGGGAGTTCAGCACACCTGCAATCCGAGCGACGGCAATACCTGCGATCGCTCCCACCACCGGGCTTAGAAACAGTTCGATAATTTGCAGCACCCGGTGAGCAAATGGGTCTTTCGAGAGCAGGATCTCTGCAAGGGACCAGCTCACCAGCACGCCCAGCACAATTGGCGGAGGAATGTGTGACAGAATTGGCACCTGTGACCATAGTTCCTGATTGCGCAGCAGGCCAATCAACAGTAAGGGCAGGGCCAGACGAATTCCTACTGCTGCGGATACAGAGAGAGCAGCAAGGATTTCTATCATCGAATCGGCCCCCGATTGACCCCTGTGACGCCCCAGGCAGGACTCGAACCTGCGACCGACTGCTTAGAAGGCAGTTGCTCTATCCGGCTGAGCTACTGGAGCAGAAGTTTTTATCTTACAGTACTTTTCATGCTGGTGAAGTACGAGGTGCAGGGGTTGTCCCCCTTGAGGGGGTCAGGGGGTGTCCCCCTGCGTGGGGGTCAGGGGGTGTCCCCCTGCGTGGGGGCGGTGCTCCACACCGCCCGTATCGGGTGTTGACGACAACCGATATATCAAGATTGCGAAAAATTGTTCGGGTGAAAGTTCGCCTGATCCGTCGATTTGGTTAACAATTGTGGGAAATATGAAGGGAGCAAATGCTGAGTGAGAATTTAGCGGTCTTGCTCATCACTCTCAAAAACTCACTATGACCACTATAGCGATCCCAGATCGTTTGTAAAAGCCTCTGCATTCAGGCGATCAATCAGGCGATATAGTACAAGGTGGGCAACGTAAAATCTGAAGCCTTGGGCAGTGCTCCCTACTCCAGCAACCCTCGTGTTTTTCGATGCGGGTGTACACCCAAAGCGAATGTCAACGTACCCAAGCCGACGGAATCAACACTTCCGCCCCTGATAGGAGTCTATTGGCAGCGTCATGTTTATCTTAAAGCGGCAGGATGTTGAAATAACGACGATTCAGCACCCCAAGAAAGATCAGCAGATTCCAATTCTCCACTACCAGGGTCAGACCTTTCGCCTGATTAATGTCTTCAATGCTGCCCAGGAAGAAGAAGCAAAAGCATTCTGGCGCGATCTGACTGATAATCGGGGAAAAGCCTGTGTTTTATTAGAAGAGCCTGACCGCTACAGCGTCTGGGGAAAGGTGCGGCTCGACCAACTCGGGGCTGAAACCGCAGATCAGGGGGGCGATGCGGTGACTCCGGCCTTTATCCAGGCATGCCTGCTGCTGTTGCAGGCTGTTTACATTGACATCGAAGATTTGCTGGGTGCACGGCAGGCGGGCATGTTTCAGAAAGAAATTACTGGAGTGTTGCAACAGGGCCGCTTCCCGAACTCTGAATCGCCAGATGCCGTTCATCAACTGCTTACTGTAGACCCGTTGGCTTCGCTGCAAGTTCCCCCCTGGCAGGAACACCATCTCAATATTTTGTTACAGGAGATACACCGTCTAGGCAAGCAGCATTTTGGTAATACCAGCTTTACTGGGAGAGTTCTGGATGCGCTTGAAGATATGTCGGGGAGCGATCGCACTCAATTTCTGAACTGGTTAAAACAATCACCTTCTGGGAAAGAGTGGAGATAGCTTAAACCGTCAAAACTGACGATAAAAATCAAAACCAGGATAAAAATCTGTATTCTTTCTGATCTATCGGTTCCTGAGTCGTCCCCACCAGAGTTCTGGGTTTTCTAATTTGAGGAGCATCGCCAGTGAGTAAAACATCCTCTCGCGCAAAGTTCAATTTATCGGCACAGGTGATTATTCTGGCTGCGATTGGCTGGGCGGTTTTTGCGCTATTGTTCTTCCTGCTATTCAGCATTCCGGTTCCCGGGCAGGGTCGTCCCGACTGGTATACCCCAATGACCTACATTCTGGAGAATGTTGCCTTCATTGGAGCGGCTGTCGTTTGTTACCGTAACTGGCAAAGTTCTCAAATTGTCAGCGGACGCTTCGTCTGGCTGTTGTTCAGCCTGGGGATGCTGTCCTATTTTGTGGGAAATTTGATCCTGGCACAGTGGGAAATTGGTTGGGGGAAAACCCCCGATGTTTCTCCGGCGGATCTGTTCTTTCTACTCACCTACGTGCTGGTTGGCGTGGGGATGGGATTGGCGGTCGCTTCCCGCAGGTTGAGTCTATCCCTCATGCAATGGGTGATCTTAGCAGCGATCGCTGCTCTGGGTCTGGTTATCGCCTATTTTGTAGGATTTGCCCCCTCCTCTGAAACTGCTGAACTGTCCACATCCACCCTGATTGCTCAGGCGACCCCTGCATCTCCTGCGGCGGTTCCGGCAGCTCCCATTCTGGCTGACCCTGTCCCCGAGGCAGGATCGACGGCACCCGATTGGGCGATCGCCATCGAGCAGCAACTACAGCCGCTGTCCGACCTGATTCTCAAGCTCTACGTCCTTGGTGACATTATTCTGGTGGTCATGGCAACCATGCTGCTGCTGGCTTTCTGGGGTGGTCGGTTCTCACTCTCCTGGCGGTTTATCGCTGCTGCGGCATTCTCCTTTTACATTGCCGACCTGTGGTTCTTCTACGCCCTCAAGTACATCCCTAATTACGAGACGGGTGCTCTGCCGGAGGTGTTCTTCATCTTCAGCGGTTGTCTGTTTACCATTGGTGCAGCACTGGAATACGACCTATCGACGCGCTCACGCCGTAGTAGCCGTCGTCGTGCTTAGGGATTTCCCGGTAAATAATCATCCCATTTTTGAGTGAGAGGGCGGCTTAGCCGCCCTCTCACTCAAAAATGGGACGGTTTTATTTTTGGAAGTCCCTTAATCGAAGTGCTCCCTGAGCGGAGCCGAAGGGAGCATCTTTTCCGAAGAAGAATTACCTGGTTTTCATCACCCGTTCGATCTCGCGTTTCTCCTGTTTGCGCTTCAGGTCTTCGCGTTTGTCGTGGAGCTTCTTACCGCGAGCCAGGGCGATCGCCACCTTCACCCTGCCGCCCTTGAGATACATTCGCAGGGGAACCAGCGTCAGGCCCTTTTGTTCGACCTGGCCGATCAGCTTGCGGATTTCCTGGCGATGGAGGAGCAGCTTGCGAGTCCGGCGGGGGTCGTGGTTGAAGATCTGGCTGGCGGTTTCGTGGGGAGAGATATGGACGTTGTGCAGCCAGACTTCGGCGTTGCGGATCAGGGCGTAACCGTCCTGGAGGTTCACCTTACCGTCGCGGATAGACTTGACCTCGGTGCCGCGCAGTTCAACGCCTGCCTCAAAGGTCTCCAGAATCTCGTAGGCAAACCGGGCCTGACGGTTCTCTGCAACGATCTTGATGCCCTCCTTGTTGTCTGCCATCGCTCTGTCCTGTTACTTCGCTACACGCTCAAAAAATTTGGAGAATTTCTATGAGGGGCTACCCTGCTGCGACCCCAAATTCACAGAATTGCTACTCCACAACGATGCACCATTCGTGGATCTCGTAAGTCACACAACCGTTCTGGATCAGCGGGTCGCGCTCTACGATCGCCTTCGCTTCAGCTAGAGAACTCGCCTGAAACAGCAGCATTCCACCACCGTACTCTGCCCAATAGCCCGTCTTTGCCTGGTGTCCCTGTTTAATCAACTCCCGCACAAACGCTTTGTGAGCGGCAACATGTTGGTCAAAGATGGGCTTTTCGACGATCCCGATCTCAATTTTGACAAACCAGGGCATGGAAAATTTCTACGGTTGGATTTCAAGGATACTCTGTATTTTGGACTGCTGCGATCGCCCACAGGCAGAAGATTTAGATTTATTTAAACCAGGTTTTGCTTGGGGAGTGAAGGTGAGCAGCGCTAAGCGCTGCTCACCTTCACTCAGAGCAATCTACTCCACAGCAAACTGCTGGGCATAGAAGCGGGCATAGCGATCGCCCTGCTCCAGCAATTCAGTGTGACTCCCAGACTCCACCACCCGACCTTGCTCCACCACAAGAATGCGATCGACCCGGCGAATTGTCGTCAGTCGGTGAGCAATGATGAACACCGTGCGGCCTTTCATCAGTCGTTCCAGGGCCTCCTGCACCAGGGCTTCCGATTCAGAATCGAGGGCGGAGGTGGCCTCGTCCAGGATGAGAATGCGGGGATTGAGCAGAACAGCGCGGGCGATCGCGATTCGCTGCCGCTGGCCTCCAGAGAGATTCACTCCCCGTTCTCCCACCCAGGTCTGGTAACCGTCGGGGAATTGGGTGATGAACTGGTGAGCGTTGGCTACCCGCGCCGCTTCCTCAACGGCCTCCAGGTCAAACCGTTTGCGGCCAAAGGCGATATTTTGGGCAATCGTGCCTGAGAACAGCACATTTTCCTGAGGCACAATCCCGATTTGCTGCCGCAGGCTGCGGAGGGTGACCTCCCGAATGTCGGTGCCGTCGATCAGGATCTGACCTTCCTGGGGGTCGTAGAAACGGGGCAAAAGATTGACCAGCGTTGTTTTGCCTGCACCGGAGGCTCCTACCAGGGCGATCGCCTCTCCCGGAAACGCCAGCAGGCTGAGCCGATTCAGCACGGGCTTGTCGGACGTGTAGGCAAAGCTAACGTTGCGGTACTCCACCTTGCCCGTCACGGGGGGCAGCGGTTTTGCACCGGGTTTCTCAGTGACAGCAGGGGCGATGTCTAACAGTTCAAAAATGCGATCGACCGACGCCTGTCCCTGCTTATACTCGTTGTAGTTGTCCGTCAGGTGGGCAACGGGATCGATCAACATCGCCGCCGCCACCACGAAGCTACCGAACTGCTGACCCGTTAGATTCCCTGAC
>JBIKWV010000961.1:0-2751 GCA_044356135.1 Elainellaceae cyanobacterium | reverse complement strand
CCCGTAGCGCGGGGGAACCTCATCTAACCGAAACCGCAAAAAGAAGCCTGATGCTACAGCACCAGGCTTCTTTTTGCGGTTTCGGTTCATTATTTTGTGGGAACATTTCCAAATAGGTGTGCTTCTTGGATTGGTAGGTTAATCTAGCAGCATCGATAAACATTGCAGGAACCCTTTTCCTGCGTCTTTTCTACTCCCCTTCTCCTCACCATGCGTCACCTGTTTGCGACCACCCTCCTGTTGAGTGTTGCCCTACCCGCCGTCGCTGAGAACCTTGAAGTCGTACAGCAACTCATTTCGACCCGTCAGTGCCAGCGCTGTGACCTATCCAACGCTGGCCTGGTCTACGCAGAACTGACGGGCGCGAACCTGATGCAGTCGAATCTGGTGGGAGCTAACCTGAATCGGGCCAACCTCACAAATGCTAATCTGACGGGCGCAAACCTGACGGGAGCCGTTCTGTTTAACGCAAACCTGACGGGGGCTGATCTGCGAGGAGCTGACCTGCGAGGAGCTGACCTGCGAGAAGCACGATTGACGGGAGCCAGGATGGAAGGAGCCTTGCTGGACGGGGCCAATCTGTTTGGGGCGACAGGAATTCCCACGCAGGTGCTCAGCGCGGAGCAGCTCTACGTCTGGGGTCTAACCGAAACCCAGCGGGGAAATTTTCAAGGGGCGATCGCCTATTTCAACCAGTCCCTCAACTACAAACCCGACTTTGCCCATGCCTACCTGGGACGCGGCATTGCCCGCTATCGCTTGTTAGATGAGGCAGGCGCACTAGAGGATGCAGCAAGGGCAGGCCAACTTTACCAGACGCAGAACAATGCTCAGGGGGAACAGCTCGCCCAACAGTTCACCGAGGGCGTAAAGCTGGCTCAGCAGCGGGCGCGGGAATCAGAGGAGCGGATGCGCCGGGGAGGGGGTGGCGGTAATTTTCTCAACTTCCTGGGTTCTCTGACCGGGCTACTGCTGAGATTCTTGTTTTAAAGATGTTTCGCCCGCGCAGCGGGCGAAACATCTGTGTAGGCTGGGGAATACTACGTCTGGAGTCACCTGGCCAGACGAAAATGAAAAATTTGGGGAAAACAGCGGCGGGAGGGCGATCGCCCGGTCGCACAGTCACGGGCTGGCTGATAGGGCTGGTCGTTGTCGGAGTGGGCACAGCCATCGCCCTTTCTGCGGGAGATACAAACTTAAGCTGCGATCGCACCAAAGGTTCCTGTGAGCTGACGCGCAAAAGGGCGATTGGCTCAGAAGTACGGCGCATTCAGCTCAATCAATTATCTCAGGTGACGGTTGAGCAAAGTCGCGGCACTCGCCGTCGGAAACGTTCACGCAGCACCAGCTATCGGGTGGTGTTACGGGTAGGGGGCGATCGCATTCCCTTTGGCAACAGTCGATCGACTCGTTCAGATGCAGAGCGACTGGCTCAGCCGATCAAAACCTTTCTGCAAAATCCAGGTCAACCTTCACTCAATGTGCGTGAAGACAACCGACCGTGGCAGTCGTTCCTGGGGATTGTACTGGCGACAGGTGGGGCTGGCTGGCTGCTATTGGGGAGTGTGGTCTCGACGAAAGGTTAGAGGTTTGCAACAAGATAAAGTCCGTGTTTTAGTCTGGCGCGGCGCCGCCGCGGCCGACTAAAACACCGGCTTTATTAACCCGTAAAGCCCTTAGAGATTGGCGATCGCCACTCCCTCCACGCTATCCGCCAGGTTAAACCCAAACACCCGTGAGTAAAAGTACAGCTCTCCATCCAGCGCCCGCTTGATATTCTCCGCTTTACGAAAACCGTGCTGTTCTCCCGCGAATAGCACATAGGAGACAGGCAACCCCTTCGCCTTCAGCGCATCCACCATCATCTCCGCCTGGTTGGGCGGCACGATTTTGTCTTCATCACCCTGAAAGAAAATCAGCGGACAGGAGAGCCGATCCACGGCATGAATGGGCGATCGCGCCACGTACAGATCCTGCCGCTCTGGATAGGGGCCAATCAAGCCATCCAGGTAGCGCGCCTCAAACTTGTGGGTGTCCCGCGCCAGCGCCTCCAGGTCGCTCACCCCGTATAGACTGGCCCCCGCTTTGAACACATCCCGGAATGCCAGCGCAGCCAGAGTTGTGTATCCACCAGCGCTGCCGCCATCGATACAGAGTCGATCGCTATCCGCCAACCCCTGCTGCACCAGGTACTTCGCTCCATTCACGCAGTCGTCCACATCGACAATGCCCCAGTTGCCCTTGAGCCGTTCCCGGTAGTCACGTCCATAGCCCGTACTGCCGCCGTAGTTCACGTCGAGAATGGCAAATCCCCGACTTGTCCAGTACTGAATGCTGGGGCTGAAGGTGGCAGAGGTGGCGGCAGTTGGTCCCCCGTGACTCTTCACCAGCAGGGGCGGACGCTCTCCAGCGGGAGCCTCAAAGTCGTCGTTCTTCGGGGGGTAATAGAATCCGAAGGCGGTGAGGCCGTTCTCTGTGGGAAATTCGATCGCCTGGGGGACAGAGATGTAGCCAGGGTCAATGTCAATTTCGCTGGAGCGGCGCAGTTCGGTGATGTCTCCGGTGCTCAGGTTGAGGAGGGCGATCGCCCCCGGTTTGGTGGGTGAGCCTGCGCCAAAGAGCGCCCTCCCCGCAGCCACCTGGATGCCGCCGATGCTGGTGTAAGGGGTAGGAATTTCCTGTAGCTCCAGGGTTTCGGTGTTGAGGCGGGCCAGGTGCTGGACGCCATCTTCCACGTAGGTGCAGATCAGG
>JBIKWV010000960.1:0-2758 GCA_044356135.1 Elainellaceae cyanobacterium | reverse complement strand
CGCGGCAAAGCCGCGCCAAGCGAAAACTGGGATTTCCTGGGATTTATTTTATTTTATGGCAAGCCCACAAACAAAAGGGGCGACGCATCAGTCAGTCGGTGTTGAAACCCTGAGAAAACTGAAGCCCCAGGTTGCGTGCGTCGCACATGCAACCTGGGGCTTTGGGGTGAAAGCGAGATAGAAAATACCCTTACGGATCAGGTCATCTCTTTATACTTCGCCGAGATTTTTTAAGGAATGAGTAAAGTCCCAGTATAAACGCTGGATGCCCCAGGGTCAGAAGTGATATTTTCATCTCAGTACATCTACTGGCATATCAGGGCTTGTGATCGGAATTGCAACCGACATACCCACATCGAATTGTTGCAAAGACGTTGGAGTCAGGGCTGAAGCACTGCCCTAGCGAAATTTAGAGGGCTTGCTCAAGCGGTTTTTGAGTTCCCCGATGTTGTTTTCTTCTTAATGTCGCAATTCGCCCATGATTCGGTGGGCCAATTTGTGGTGCTTTTCTACCGCTGACCTTTCTACCGTTGACCCATTCAGTTTCTGATAGAGCCGTCATATATGCAAAATTTCTCCAGTCCAATATTCAGTAATTTCACGGCTCCTGTCACCTTACCCCCTCAGTTCACTGCTGCTTCAATCAATCCCGCCGGACGGACTTCAGCGCCGGAAACTTCTCAGTTCAGAAGACCCTCCAGTAGTAGCGCCCCTACCAGTCTGGTATTTATCGACAAAGGAATTGAAAACTATCGCAGCCTGGTGTCTGCCGTTGTGCGTGGTAGCCGAGTGGTACTGCTCGATAGTCGGCAGAATGGCGTTCAGCAAATTAGCGAAGCCCTGTCAAACTATCGCAATCTCTCCAGTGTTCACATTGTTTCCAATGGCAGAGCAGGCGCTCTGGAGTTGGGCAATACACTCCTCAATTCGCAAAACCTGGCCCGCTACAGCAGCACGTTGCAGAGCTGGCGACAGTCCCTGAGCCAGCAAGCTGCAATCTTTCTCTATGGCTGCAACATTGCGCAGGGTAGCCAGGGCACCGCGTTTGTGCAACGGTTTGGACAGTTGACGGGACGGGCGATCGCCGCCTCTACTGACCTGACCGGGAGCGCACTGCGGGGCGGTGACTGGGAGTTGGAGTTCAAGACAGGCCGGATTCGCTCTGGATTAGCCTTTAACGCCCAGTCAATGTTGACTTATCGGGGCATTCTCGACCTGGGAGTCGGTCTGCGCGGCGAATATTTCGATAACATCGACTTCACCACTTCCCGTCTGACGCGCACAGACGCCACCGTTAACTTCAACTGGGGCAGTGGCTCTCCAAATGCGGCGATCGCCCCCGATACCTTCTCGGCGCGCTGGACAGGCCGGGTTCAACCCCGTTTCAGTGAGACCTACACCTTCTTCACCAGTGCAAATGATGGTTCTCGTCTCTGGGTCAATAATCAGTTAATCATTAATCATTGGTCTGGCCAGGGCGGTCAAGAGCGCAGCGGTAGGATTACCCTGGCCGCTGGACAGTTCTATGACATTCGCCTGGAGTATAACGAACGGACAGGCACAGCATCTTCTCAGATGAGATGGTCAAGCCGCTCTCAGGTGAAAGAAATTATTCCTCAGTCGCGGCTCTACCTGCCGATTGCGCCCACAGCAGCCCTAAACCCGGTAACTGCGCCAACAGCGGGAGCCACTACTCAGCGCTTCAGCGTGGTTTACAGTGACGACACAGGCATCCAGGCATCCAGCATCAACGGTAGTGACATTGTGGTGACAGGCCCCGGTGGGTTCAGCCAGTTGGCAACCCTGGTGGGGGTAAATGTGGCTGGCAACGGTACTCCCCGCACCGCCACCTACAGCATTACCGCCCCCGGTGGCACCTGGAACAGTGCAGACAACGGCGAATACACGATCGCATTGCAGGCAAATCAGGTAACCGATATCAACGGCACACCGGCAGCAGCCAGAACCCTGGGACGCTTCCAGGTGAATCTGGCAGCCCCCCCACCCCCTCCACAAACAGGGACGGGTCTTCTGGCTGAGTATTTTGACAATATGGATCTGACGGGGGCCGTGGGAGTGCGCACCGATGCCACGGTGAACTTCAATTGGGCTGATGCCGCGCCGCTACCCGTCATGGGGGCTGATACCTTCTCCATCCGCTGGACAGGAGAAGTTGTACCTCGCTTTAGTGAGGTCTATACCTTTGGGACAACCACCGATGATGGGGTGCGTCTGTGGGTGAACGATCAGCCTCTGATTGACCGCTGGGTTGACCAGAGTGCAACCGAATGGACGGGAACGATTGCCCTCCAGGCGGGCCAGCGCTACAGACTCAGAATGGAGTACTACGACAACGGGTTTGATGCCAGTGCCGAACTGCGCTGGTCCAGCTCGAGTCAGGTGCGCGAGATTATTCCACAATCCCAGTTGTTCCCGGCGGCGGGCGCATTCTCCAACAGCACGATCGCCTTGAGAGATAACGCACCTATCTTTGTAAGTGAAGCGTCTGGCTTTGCCACCGTAACGGCTGTTCGCACGGGCAGTACTCAGGATCGCATTACCTTCGAGTTCACCACCAACGAGATTGGTGGCGCAGGTGCAGCCTCAGCCAACGTGGACTACATTCAGCCGACCTTCGGTGGTCGAGCCAACACCGGACAGGTAGTGTTTGAGGTGGGCGAGAGCGAAAAGACGTTCACCATCCCAATCGTCAACGACACCCTGGCAGAAGGCCAGGAGTCCTTTGCTATCGGTCTGC
>JBIKWV010000083.1:0-9967 GCA_044356135.1 Elainellaceae cyanobacterium | reverse complement strand
GTATTTGGGATTGTATCGACAACCCTTAGGGAATCGGTGCCATGCGGACGTTGCTGCTAGCCAGCAAGGTTTGCAGTTCCTCGGAGTCTACCGTTTCGCGCTCGATCAGCATTTCTGCCAGATGGTTCAGGACTTCGCGGTTTTCCGTCAGCACCATTTTGGCGCGGCGGTATGCCTGCTCAACCAGGTTGCGAACCTCGTCGTCGATAGCGGCGGCAGTTTCTTCAGAGAAGTCGCGCTCAGCCATAATGTCTCGCCCCAGGAACATACCACCCTGTTGCCGACCCAGAGCAACGGGACCCAGGCGATCGCTCATGCCAAAGCGGGTCACCATTTGTCGGGCAACACGAGCCACCTGCTGCAGGTCGTTAGAAGCGCCAGTGGTGACTTCCTCATCACCGAACACCAGTTCTTCAGCAACGCGGCCACCCAGGGCAACGGCCATCTGGTTTTGCAGGTAAGCGCGGGAGTAGAGGCCCGAATCCATGCGGTCTTCGCTGGGGGTGAACCAGGTCAGGCCACCTGCACGACCACGGGGGATAATGCTGATTTTTTGGACGGGATCATAGTCGGGCATCAACGCACCGACCAGCGCATGACCCGCTTCGTGGAAGGCAACCAGTGACTTGCGCTTCTCGCTCATGACCCGGTCTTTCTTTTCGGGACCAGCCAGAACGCGATCGATTGCATCGTTCACCTCGTCCATTGAGATTTCGGTGAGGTTGCGGCGGGCAGCCAGGATGGCAGCTTCGTTCAGCAGGTTGGCCAGGTCGGCACCCGTGAAGCCAGGGGTGCGGCGGGCAATTTTCTCCAGATCCACATCACGAGCTAGAGTTTTGCCACGGGCGTGGACGTTCAGAATTTCCAGGCGGCCTGAGTAGTCGGGCCGATCGACGACGACCTGACGGTCAAAACGACCGGGACGCAGCAGGGCAGCATCCAGTACGTCGGGGCGGTTGGTGGCCGCAATGATAATGATCCCGGTGTTGCCCTCGAAACCATCCATTTCGGTCAGCAACTGGTTCAGCGTCTGTTCGCGCTCATCGTTTCCACCGCCGAGACCTGCGCCCCGCTGACGACCTACGGCGTCAATTTCATCGATAAAGACGATACAGGGTGCGTTGGACTTGGCCTGCTCAAACAGGTCACGGACGCGAGATGCACCCACCCCAACGAACATTTCGACGAACTCAGAACCTGAGATGGAGAAAAAGGGAACACCAGCTTCCCCAGCCACAGCTTTTGCCAGCAGCGTTTTACCCGTCCCTGGAGGGCCAACCAGCAGCACACCTTTAGGAATCTTTGCGCCCACAGCGGTGAAGCGATCGGCGTTTTTCAAAAAGTCCACCACCTCAGCCAGTTCCAGCTTGGCTTGCTCGATGCCTGCCACATCGCCAAAGGTGACCTGAGTTTGAGGCTCCATCTGCACGCGAGCCTTCGACTTACCAAAGTTCATGGCTTGACTGCCGGGGCCGTTCTGAGCACGACGCAGCACGAAGAACAGCACGACGAGCAGCAGGAAGGGGATCAGTAGCGTGCTGAGCACTCGCAGCAGAGGACTGTCATCGTTGGGTGGCGAAACGGAAATGTCAACGCCTTTTTCTTGCAGAATGTTGAGCAGTTCGGGGTCGTTGGGCAGATTGACCAGTGCCTTTTCTCCCTCAGTTGTGGTCACCTGCGCTCTGGTGCGATCGGCACTGATGGTGACTTTCTCAACTTCGTTCTGCTGAACTTCCTGAACGAAGCGACTGTAGCGCCACGATTCGATATTTTGAGGCTGTCGGTCTAGCAGCGCTGTCGCCAGGAAGATTACAACCACAACCAGCAGGAGGTATAGTCCTGCATTTCTCCACCGCTTATTCACTGAGGTATGTCCTCCTAAAGGTCTGATATCTGGGGCAGCAACGTCTCACCAAAAATGGCTTGAATCTTAAATCAGTCGGGGAACAGAAACGGGTAAAAACTTAATTGTTAATTTATTTTAACCTCAAATTCATAATTCTGGGAAAGCTCAGAAAACCTGTACCACCTCATTGATCGGCATTATAGATCGGGGAAGTGGGGATCGGCTCTGATCATCGCTTTCCCCAATTCGTTACTGGGTTAACAGATGATCTGAATCGGAGATTGCCCCACTTCTGAGGAAGTAACACGACCCACCACTGCGCTGTGAAGATAGCCCGATTCACGGAGCTGGTTCAGGCAGGCGATCGCCCGCTCCTCAGAAACCGCCGCCAGTAGACCACCGGAAGTCTGGGGATCAAACAGCAGAGGGAACAGTGGATGGCGAGTGACCTGATCAACATGGGCCATCTGGGATGCTGCTTTCACATTCTGTGGGTGGAGAGAGCTGAGAAATCCCTGCGCGACTGTTTCGCTGGCTCCCTCCAGGATGGGAGTTGCACTCAGGTTCAGTTCGACCGAGACCTGAGACGATCGCACCATCTCTAATAAATGCCCCAACAGTCCAAATCCTGTGATATCCGTGCAGGCTGTGACCTGGTTCTGTCGAAAAATGTCTGCTGCCTGCTGATTGGAGACCAGCATCGATTGAATGGCGGACTCAATCCAGCGGCCTTTAGCGCGGAGCTGCATATCAGCAGCAAACAGGGTGCCTGTACCCAGTGGCTTTGTCAGGATCAGCACCTGTCCAGGACTTAGACCCCTCTTCCGTAGCAGTTGATCCGGTGCTGCGAACCCATTGCAGGTCAACCCAAAGGCCAGGTCTTCCCCTTTAGTGGTGTGGCCTCCCACCAGGCTGGCCCCCGCGCTTTGCAGGACTTTTACTGCGCCCGCCAGGAGTTGAAACAATGTTTCTTCTTGTTTGATGTCGGAGTCGTAGGGGAGGGTGGCGATCGCCAGCGCACTCTGCGGCTCCGCTCCCATCGCAAACAGGTCGCTCAGACAGTGATTTGCTGCAATCTGACCAAACAAAAATGGGTCATCGATCAGCGCCCGGAAGTAATCGACCGTCTGCACTATCACCTTTCCGGGGGGGACGCTGAGGACGGCGGCATCGTCGGGTGAGTCCAGACCTAGCAGCACTGTTTCTGGCGGTTGAACGTGGGGGAATTCCTCCTGGATACGGGCGATCGCCCTCTCCAGCACCGAACTCCCCACCTTGGAACCGCACCCCGCACAGTGCATTGGCTCTGGTTGGGTAGAAGGCTCACTGGACATGGCCGTCATTGCCATCGGCTTCAGGTCAGTGAACTGGTTCATAAACTTGCGATCAATCGCATCCTTCCAGTTCCAGATCCAGTGGGAAGGGCCAAACCCGAAGGCAGCGCGGGAGGCAACGGCACGCTCATCGCCCAGGCCGATGAGGATGAGAAATTCCTTTTGGGGCGTGAAGGACTTCAGCGATTGATTTTGAAGAGAGCGTTGCAAATTCTCTACCAGTGGTTTTCCCTGTCGGACGGCAAACACCCCTGCCTTCGGGCGGGGATGGTTCACCATCGTGGCCACATCTCCCGCTGCAAACACCTGGGGGTGAGACACCGATTGTAGAGCGTCATTCACCTGGACAAAACCTCGATCATCGGTGGCCAATCCTGACTGCTTCAACCAGGGAGTTGCGGCCGCCTGTGTGACCCAGAAGAGGCGATCGCACTCCACCTTCAATCCCGATTCGCACTTTACCCAGGACGCTCCGACTTGACTCACCGTTTCACGCAGGTGCAACTGAATTCCCCGCTGCTCCAGAATCTGGTGCATTCGTTTTTGCACCCAGCGGCTGCGCTCCATCAAAATCTCCTGCCCTTTGTGGAACAGATGCATCTCCAGTTGTTCAAATGGCTGTTCTGCTTCCTGCAGAATCCTCTGAAGCCGCGCCTGGATTGACAGGGATAGCTCTACACCGCCTGCACCGCCACCGACCACACTGATGCGCAGTGGTTGATCGGGAGCCTGCTGGACTGCTGCGACCATTGTGTCCCATTGAGACAGAAATTTTGAGATGGGTTTGACGGGGGTGGCAAATTCGGCGGCACCAGGGATCTGTGCAATTGTCGGGGTGCTGCCAATGTCGATAGAGAGCAGGTCGAAGGCAACGGGGGGACGGTTGGCGCAGATGACGCGGTTGTTTGGCAGGTCGAGGGCGATCGCCCGATCCAGGATCATCCGTGCCTGGGCAAAGTTTGCCAGGGGACGGAGGTCAATGTGGCAGTCGTCGTAGGTGTAGAGTCCGGCGACGTAACCGGGCAGCATGCCGGAGTAGGGCGTGTGGGCGACATCGGTGATCAGGGTGAGCCGGACACCGGGTAGCGGGTTCATGCCGAAGTGTTGGAGGGCGATCGCGTGACTGTGACCGCCGCCGATGAGGATGAGATCTTGGGTGGGCATGGGAACGCAGATGGACGCAGATGAACGCAGATGGACGCAGATGGACGCAGATGGACGCAGATGGACGCAGATGAACGCAGATGAACGCAGATGGACGCAGATGGACGCAGATGAACGCAGATGGACGCAGATGAACGCAGATGGACGCAGATGAACGCAGATGAATGCAGATGGACGCAGATGAACGCAGATGAACGCAGATGAACGCAGATGGGTGATTGGAAATGGGTGATTGGGACTCGGAAAGCCAAAATTCAGAGTGTAGTTTCCTGAGCGAAATCAAGGGGGCGGCGGATGGATCTCCCGGAACGAAATCTGAGGCAGATGAATGGCGGCAGATGCAGCTCCCTGAGCGGAGTCAAAGGGAGCGGTGGGACAGGGGTATACCTCTGATCTAAGCGAATTTCATCGAAAATGGCCGGATTTTCTGGGAGAGGTGGGTAGATTAGACGGGAACTCATTCTATGGGATGAGGTCTTGTTGATTGAAATCTGTCTATGGGAGGTTGACAAAAGGATGATGCATTCAAAGCTTCTCCGTACTAAGACTGTCCTGACAAGTGCGCTGGCAGCGGTGGTGCTGCCGATGGCGGCGTTTGCGGTGCAGTCGCCCGCTGGGGTGACGACACCGACTCAGGGTCAAGCACCTGTGGCTCAGCCCAATCTGATTGCCCAGGCACGAACCAGCCCCCCGATGACTCAGAGCCAGTTTGATGCTGAACTTCTGCGGTTAACCAATGCAGAACGCGCCCGGGCTGGACTTCAACCTCTGCAACTTTCACCCCAGCTGAAACAGGCTGCCCAGGGTCATGCAGAGGATATGGTTCGGAATAACTTCTTTAGCCATACCGGGTCGAACGGTTCAACGTTGTCCAGCAGGGTGCGGGCGACCGGGTATGTGTTTTCATTTACGGGTGAAAACATCGCTGCTGGCAGGCCGACTCCGGCGCAGACCATCGCTCAGTGGATGGCCAGCCCGGGTCACCGTCGGAATATTCTGAACCGCAACTACACCCAGATCGGGTTTGGATATAGGAGTGCGCCTACCTCCGTCTACCGACACTACTGGGTGCAGGTGTTTGGCACACCGATGACTCGCCGTTAAGGCCATCAAAAAAGCGCAGAAATGTCGCGCTTTCTGCTAGGGGACTTCCAAAAATAAAACTATCCCATTTTTGAGTGAGAGGGCGGCTAAGCCGCCCTCTCACTCAAAAATGGGATGATTATTTACCGGAAAGTCCCTAATCAATCTTTACCAGTTTTTCCCAGCCCAGATCCTTGAGTGCATTGTTGCGTCGTAGAGGACGAGTGGCCAGTTCCAGAATGTCGCGGGCGTTGGTGAAGCCGTGGATTTGAGCAAAGGTAAACTCAACTGACCACTTGGTGCTGATGCCGCGAGCTTCCAGCGGATTGGCGTGAGCCATACCTGTGATTACCAGGTCAGGCTTCAGGTCGTAAATGCGCTGCACCTGGTTATAGTTGTCCGGCTTTTCGATAATTCGAGGGAGGGGGGCACCCATTTCCTTACAGGTTTGCTCCAGTAGGGCTAGTTCTGCTGCCTGGTAGCGCTTGTCCATATAGGGAATGCCAATTTCGGGGACGGTCATCCCACAGCGGATCAGGAAGCGGGCGAGGGAGATTTCCAGCAGGTTGTCACCCATGAAGAAGACAGACTTGCCGCGCACCAATTGAAGGTAGTCTTCCAGTCCAGCCCAAATTTGCTGTTCCCGCTCCTCTAATCCCTTCGGTTGAATGCCAAAAACGGAGCAAATTTTCTCGATCCAGGCGCGGGTGCCATCAGGACCGATCGGGAATGGTGCCCCGATAAGTTTGCATTTGCGGCGACGCATTAAAGTAGTGGCGGTGCGAGACAGAAAGGGATTCACACCACAAACGTAGGATCCTTCTTCAAGCACAGGTAGTTCTGTAAACCGCTTTGCTGGAAGCCAACCAGAGACTTTGATCCCCTGCTTTTTCAGCTCCAGGGTCAACTGCGTGACGACGGGATCCGGCAGGGAACCGAAGAGAACCAGGGGTGGGTGATCGACGTACTCGGATTCCTCGGCTTTCACTTCTTCCTGCTTGCGTCCAAAATTGAGGAGCTTTTGAATCGCATTGCGCTCGTTCTTTTCGCCTTCCTCCACAGGGGCTTTGTCAGGGCAACGGGCTGCCATTGCAGCGAGAACTGTATCTTCACCCTGGGTAAAGGCATAGTCCAGACCATTGGCGCGAGCCACTACGATGGGAATTCCAATCTCAGCTTCCAGTTTGGGGGCCAGTCCCTCCAGATCCATCTTGATGATCTCGGTGGTGCAGGTGCCGATCCAGACAATGACCGAGGGGTTGCGATCGCGCTTAATCTGCGCGCACAGTCGCTTCAGCTCCTCATAATCATTGAGCTGAGCAGAAATATCCCCTTCTTCTAACTCTGCCATGGCGTAGCGGGGTTCAGCGAAGATCATCACGCCCATTGCATTTTGCAGGAAGTAGCCGCAGGTTTTGGTGCCGATGACGAGGAAAAAGCTGTCTTCAATCTTCTGGTAGAGCCATGCGACGCAGCTAATTGGACAGAAGGTGTGATAGTTGCCCGTTTCGCAGTCGAAGGTTAATGCTTGAGGCTGGGTGTCGGCGAGGGTCATGGTGGTGGATGGGTGGATGAGTGGATGGGTGGATGGCTCAAACCCGATCGCGCCCTTCATCGTCGGCCCAGGCACCGTAACAGGATTCGTCTTTAGCCGAAAAGTTACGAGTCTGTTTGGTGCTGCCGTTGAGGGGAGGATTGCCTTCGGGGAGAAGGCGGAGCGATCGCTCGGAGTCCTCTTCTTGCTCCAGGGCCTCTAACTTGTCGTCGGGGTTGAAGTTGAGGCCAAGGGCCATGACGATGCGATCGGGGTTGTTGCTCAGCTCCACAATGATGGGGAACAGTTGGGGCAACTGGGGTTCCAGGATGGACAAAGTTGCCAGGATGAAGCTAGAAGAGGGGCGGCGTTCTCCGTCACACTCAACCCACACGGCCAACCGGGCTAACCAGGAGCGATTGTCGCGGTAGTAGGTTAACCATTTAGTTTTGAGTGACTGACGCAGATACTCAGTGTTCATAAGAAAAATATTTTTTGCGGGAACCCTCCGCAAAAAATAGAGTTAAACCATCATCAGGTCAAGTTCCTCTGCTTCAGTTTGCACTTTGGGTTGGGTCGGATTCAGGTAGAAGTCGGAGAGCAGGCTGAACAGATCGCGATCGGGTGCATCGCTGGGAACCACGCCCTCTGGGCGAGACAGGATCTGGTCGGCGATGTTCAGGTAGTAGTCACAGACATAGTTTAAAGAGGGGTCTTTCTCCGCCATCTCAAACAGGGTTTTGCCTTTGACGCGAGACACGCGGATGTCTTCGATCAGCGGCAGAATTTCCAGCACGGGCATGGGAACCGCTTCGATATATTTATCGATCAGGTCGCGTTTGCTGGTGCGGTTGCCGATCAGTCCCGCCAGTCGCAGGGGATGGGTGCGGGCTTTCTCTCGCACGGAGGCGGCGATTCGGTTGGCGGCAAACAGGGCGTCGAAGCCGTTGTCGGTGACGATCATGCAGTAGTCGGCGTAGTTTAGAGGAGCCGCAAAACCGCCGCAGACCACGTCACCCAGTACGTCGAACAGGATCACGTCGTACTCGTCAAAGGCATTGAGTTCCTTCAGGAGTTTGACGGTTTCGCCCACCACGTAGCCACCGCAGCCTGCTCCGGCTGGAGGGCCACCTGCCTCTACGCAATCCACGCCGCCATAGCCCTTGTAGATCACGTCTTCGGGCCAGACATCTTCGTAGTGGTAGTCCTTTGATTGCAGAGTGTCGATGATCGTGGGGATCAAAAACCCCGTCAGGGTAAAGGTGCTGTCGTGCTTCGGGTCACAGCCGATTTGCAGAACCTTCTTTCCTCGTTTTGCCAGCGCGACTGAAATATTGCAGCTTGTGGTGGATTTTCCGATGCCACCTTTTCCATATACAGCGAGTTTCACAGGCAGTTGTCTCCCAAATATTTTTCTCGAAGCTTGTTATGGTTTCGGGCAACGAAGTTAAACCCGATGAGGAACACGAAACCTGTAGCTTTAATTGAACTGTTTTCAACTCTACCGCTCACCCACAGTAAAAAGTCAGGGATGACCACTGTTTTTGTTCTCTTTTAATAAAATGCGGAACAATAGACAAATTGTCTCAAATCATATTCCGTGCATGATTCCAGCCTCTAAGACCTGGATTAGTGGGCGATCGCCCCCGCTTCCCCACCCCTCCTATGTTGATCCCTCTCCTTCCTCACAACGCCATACACTGGCATTATTACGAATCATCAATTTTGCAGTTTGGTGTTCTGAGCCATCCAATATCTTCAAATTTTCAAAGGACACATTCCCTAAAGGTTAAAAATGGTGAATTTTTGAAGCGACTGGATCAATCGAAAATCAAAAGTGGTAGATAACTTGATAAGGGAATGTAAAGACAATCAACAACACGCAAAGCAGTATTACAAATGGCACAAGATCAGAAACCAACCGCCGTCGTTACGGGCGCTTCGTCGGGCGTCGGTCTTTATACCGCTAAGGCTCTGGCAAAAAGGGGCTGGCACGTTGTGATGGCGTGCCGTGACCTGCAAAAGGCTGAAAATGCTGCCAAGGAAGTGGGGATTCCTGGAGATAGCTATAGCCTGATGCACATCGATCTGGGATCACTGGACAGTGTACGCACATTTGTCAAGAATTTCCGCGTGAGTGGGCGATCGCTGGATGCTCTGGTGTGCAACGCCGCCATCTACATGCCCCTGCTGAAGGAACCACTCCGCAGCCCTGAAGGCTATGAGTTGACCATGACCACTAACCACCTGGGGCATTTTCTTCTCGCCAACCTGATGCTGGAAGACATGAAGAACTCCACCTTTGGCGATCGCCGCCTGGTGATTCTCGGTACCGTCACCCACAACCCCGATGAGGTGGGCGGTAAGGTCTATCCCCGTCCTGACCTGGGCAACTTTGAGGGCTTCGAGGCGGGCTTCAAAGCTCCTATCTCGATGGCGGACGGCAAGGCATTTGAACCCGTCAAAGCCTACAAAGACAGCAAGGTGTGCAACGTGCTGACCATGAAGGAACTGCACCGCCGCTTCCACGAGTCCACGGGCATCACCTTCATTTCTCTGTATCCGGGCTGCGTTGCCGATACCCCTCTGTTCCGCAACCACTATCCCCTGTTCCAGAAGCTCTTCCCCCTGTTCCAGAAGTACATCACGGGTGGGTATGTGTCTCAGGAACTGGCGGGCGATCGCGTGGCCCAGGTGGTGGCTGACCCCGACTTCAAGCAATCGGGTGCCTACTTTAGCTGGGGCAACCGCCAGAAGAAGGAGGGTAAAGCGTTCATCCGTCGGGTTTCTCCTCAGGCGCGGGATGACGAGAAGGGCGAACGCATGTGGGATTTGACCGCCAAACTGGTGGAACTGCCGGGATTGGTAGGGGTTGGCATGGCGAGTACCAGCCGCTCTTAGGAACCAAATCGAAACCAAAATTTAAGCGGTCGAGGTGCCATAGCACCTCGACCGCTTAAATTTAAGTAAGTGGGCGTGGAAAAAGTCGAAACCCAAGAAGCTGTT
>JBIKWV010000084.1:0-9967 GCA_044356135.1 Elainellaceae cyanobacterium | reverse complement strand
CGGCTCTGCGGGATGTGATCGCTAACGGTGCCAAAAGACTGTTCAAATCAATCCAAAATCCAAAATCCAAAATCCAAAATCCCACCGAGGAGTTTTGGGCGCTGAAGGATGTGTCGTTTGAGATCAAGCAGGGCGATCGCGTCGGCATTATTGGCCGCAATGGAGCCGGGAAATCGACGCTGCTGAAGATTCTGAGCCGGATTACGGAGCCGACGACGGGTTCGATTCGGGTGAAGGGCCGGGTGGCCAGCCTGCTGGAGGTGGGCACGGGATTTCATCCGGAGCTGACGGGTCGGGAGAATATCTTTTTGAATGGGGCGATCGCGCTAGAATAATGTCAGATCTACTGAAGCCTGATATTATGGCAGTTCATTTCCCAACCCCTCTGCTAGACCAGAAACTTGCTCAACAGAAGGTTCTGGATGAAGCCGATCGCCAACAGCTTTTACAGAAAGCGCAATTATGGCTGGAGCAGAATGCGAGGAAATTTGGTATTGAACAGGGGTATTTGTTTGGTTCTATGACCCAACCAGGAAGATTTTCCCATGCCTCCGATCTCGATCTAGCAGTGGATTCCTTGAAGCAGGGAGACCCTTTTGGCCTTATCAGTTATCTCTCAACGCATCTTGATCGGGAGGTCGATCTGGTTCCGCTGGATCAATGTCACTTTGCAGATAAAATTCGGCAAACGGGAGTGGTATGGAAAGCGAACAGCTTGCCAGATTAGCTGCGGAGTTGAAAGCTCAACTCCGTTTGATCGAACGAGTGTATGAGCGCTTGCAGAGCCGAGTTGAGATGGGACTGGATACCCCCGCCCAACTAGATAGTGTTGCCTATCAGGTTCATAATCTCTATTGTGCAGCGGAGGATTTACTCAAGCTGGTTGCCAAAGCTTTTGAAAACTCGGTGACTGGTTCTGATTGGCACCGGGTATTGCTGTTGCGCCTCAGTCAACCTGTGCAAGGACTGCGGCCCGCTCTACTGTCTGAAGCCACCTTTGATGTGATGAATCGTCTGCGAGGCTTTCGCCATTTTGTTCGTCATGGATATGGGGCGGAGATTGAGGTAACGCAACTCAACATCAATTTGGCGTTAGCTCAACAGTTACAGGTTTTATTACCGCAGGATGTTGAATCTTTTCTAATGAATCTATAGCGGCTTTCATTCATACGAGGTACAGGGGGTGTGGGGGCAGTGCCCCCACGCAAGAGGTTCCACCCCTGCACCCCATACCTCACCCGATCGAAAAGTGCCGATTAGCGATCGCCGGGTTGATTTGAACCTGGGGTGTTTTGGGTGCGGCCCTCTGGCTGTCTCAAGACACCCATTTTTGTTGGAGTTCCGAATTGATGCGAATTTTAATTGCGGGAATTTGTGGGTTTGTGGGGTCTACGCTGGCGAAAGCGCTGCGATCGCACTCTCCCGACTATGACATCTTTGGGATCGATAATTTCTCGCGGGCCGGGAGCTGGATCAATCGGGAGCCTTTGCAGCAGATGGGAATTCCGGTGATGCATGGAGATATTCGCAACGTCAGCGATGTGGAGAGTTTACCCAGAGCCGATTGGGTGATTGATGCGGCGGCGAACCCCAGTGTGCTGGCGGGGGTGGATGGAAAGACCAGCAGCTTGCAACTGGTGCAGCACAATTTGCAGGGGACGATTCACCTGCTGGAATATTGCAAGCGGCATCAGGCCGGGTTTGTGTTGCTGTCTACCAGCCGCGTCTATTCGATTCCCGGTTTGAGTCAGCTTCAGGTGGCAGAAGCGCATGGTGCGTTTTATCCGGTGGCGGATCAGCCGTTTCCGGCGGGCATCTCGCTGGCGGGGGTGAGTGAGGCGTATTCGACGGCTCCGCCCGTCTCTCTCTACGGCAGCACCAAGGTGGCGTCGGAGCATCTGGCGCTGGAGTATGGGGCGACGTTTGAATTTCCGGTGTGGATCAATCGCTGCGGCGTGATGGCGGGGGCGGGACAGTTTGGCCATCCCGGACAGGGGATTTTTGCCTTCTGGATTCACAGTTTTCGAGAAGGGCGATCGCTCCAGTACATCGGCTTTGGGGGCAGGGGCTACCAGGTGCGCGATTGTCTTCATCCGCGCGATCTGGTACCGTTGCTGGAACGGCAGTTTGCAGAGCCGTTGACGACGGAGAAGCCGCGAGTGTTGAATTTTAGTGGCGGTGTTCAGAATAGTCTATCGCTGCGGCAGCTCAGCGTCTGGTGTGGCGATCGCTTTGGCCCCAATCAGGTGCTTGAGACGGAGACGGAGCGCCCGTTTGATATCCCCTGGATGGTGCTGGATGCATCAAGAGCGGAGACGGTCTGGGGCTGGAGGCCGCAGACTCCCATCTTCCGGGTGCTGCAAGAGATTTCGGCGTTTGCTGAGGAGCATAAAACCTGGTGTCAGCTTTCGCTGTAAGTGCACTGATGGTAGATGAACCTTGGGTGTTTTGAGTGTCGCCAGTGGGCGATCGCCCCCTTTTTTTGTTGGAGTTCCTTTCTCATTCATGACGCATGTCTGATACAGTGATTCGGGTTGAAAATCTGGGGAAGAAGTACATCATCGGCCACCAGAAGCAGGAGCGCTATACGGCGCTGCGGGATGTGATCGCTAACGGTGCCAAAGGACTGTTCAAATCAATCCAAAATCCAAAATCCAAAATCCAAAATCCCACCGAGGAGTTTTGGGCGCTGAAGGATGTGTCGTTTGAGATCAAGCAGGGCGATCGGGTTGGGATTATTGGCCGTAATGGAGCCGGGAAATCGACGCTGCTGAAAATTCTGAGCCGGATTACGGAGCCGACGACGGGTTCGATTCGGGTGAAGGGCCGGGTGGCCAGCCTGCTGGAGGTGGGCACGGGGTTTCATCCGGAGCTGACGGGTCGGGAGAATATCTTTTTGAATGGGGCGATCCTGGGAATGAGCAAGGCAGAGATCAGCCGCAAGTTTGATGAGATCGTGGCGTTTGCGGAGGTGGAGAAGTTTCTGGATACTCCGGTGAAGCGGTATTCGTCGGGGATGTATGTGAGGTTGGCGTTTGCGGTGGCGGCACATCTGGAGCCGGAGATTTTGGTGGTGGATGAGGTGCTGGCGGTGGGAGATGCGGCATTTCAGAAGAAGTGCTTGGGGAAAATGGGAGAAGTTGCCAGTGAGGGTCGAACTGTATTGTTTGTAAGCCACAACATGGGGGCAATAAAGTCTCTCTGCACCCAGGCTATTTGGTTGTCCTCTGGCTCTGTAAAAGACTGTGGCTCTTCAGACAAGATAGTGAACAACTACTTTCATTCAATTACAACACAACCTGGAACCGAAAAAATTGCACCTTCCCAGCATAAGCAAGGCAATTATCAAGTCTTAATCGAGGAAGTAAATCTCCTAGGCAAAGATAGGATGAAACAAAATTCTTTCTTAATCAACGAATCCTTTTTCGTGCAGCTTTCCTATTCAGTAAAAAATCACACTCAGGGATCTTTTTGGATTTTCATTACTTCTTCTAATGGTGAGGTAATTCTCAGTAGTTTCCAGAAAGATGTTCAGTCATCCATGATATTAAAAAACGATGGCTGTATTTTGATCGGCATTGACGACATTGGATTTCTTCCTGGAACATATTCTGTATCAGCGGGAATCATCTCTCAACATGGGATCGTAGACTGGGTTGATCAAGCCATTAGCTTTGAGGTTCTACAGCAATTCGCAAATGGACAGCCTTTTGACCATAGATATGGTTTTTTAACAAAGGAAATGACTTGGATAACAGAAGAATCCTCTGCAAATTTGAGTAATCCTGACAAACATACACACCAAGATTTTTTGGCAGGAATTGAGGATTGAGTTGTAAGATTTGAGCCAGAAACTTTTATAGAGAGCACAGAACAAATATCACAAAATCAAGTAGTTTCAAAATATTTTACCTCTTAAGAAGCTGCGCATGAAAATATTTGATATGTTTATTACTTCCAGATTTGGGGCTAGAGTTATAAACAAACTCAATAGAGAAGTAATTCATGTAAAGAATATCTATCTTAAGAGCAAACTAAAATACTGCGGTGATAGCGTTAGTTTTCAATTTCCATTACATATTGATCAGCCAGAGAGTGTTGAGATTGGCAATCATGTCAGTTTCGCTGCCTTTGTCCATATTTGGGGAAATGGTGGAGTTAAGATTGGCAATAGAGTAATGATAGGTTCTCATGTGGCAATCACTTCAATTACACATGATTATTTAGAAGCTGATATGTATTCGACTGTGATTTCAAAGCCAGTGATTATCTCAGATGGTGTTTGGATTGGATCTCACGCAGTGATTATGCCAGGTATAACTGTTGGTGAAGGTGCTGTCGTAGGGGCAGGTTGTGTGGTGACCAAAGACGTTCCACCATACACGATTGTTGTAGGTGTTCCCAGTCGAATTCTTAATAAACGATTAGATCACTAGATAAGAATCGATAATGATCGTCGAAGCGTGTCCAGGATGTAATAGTCAAACTCAGCAGACTGCTATTGGAGAAGGAGAGTCTTTAATGATTCAACTTCAGGACAAGTGTTTCTGCCAGCCGAATTATCAAATTAGGATATGCGGAAATTGCGGCTTGTATTACAAGTCAAATATTTTAGATAGTGCAGCGCTTTCTGAATATTATAAGATTGTTGATTTTTCCAAATGGGAACTTGAAGCACTGTTTCCTACTGAAGAGACGATTCTAAAGACATTGAATCGATTAAAGATTGGCAGCAAGATTCTTGATTATGGATGTAGTAGTGGAAGGTTGCTATCTCATCTGACACATAAATATCAATGCTTTGGATACGAGATAAGCGATGCTGCTTCATCAATCGCATCTCAACGAGGAATTTATATTCTCAATGATTCCAGCTTTCCCGGAATAGATTATTTTGACGCAATTGTATTATGTGATGTTTTTGAGCATTTAGACAATCCAACATCGACATTGAAACAGCTATGTAGCAGGTTAAATGAGGCAGGAATTTTAATTATATGCACAGGCAATGCTGATGCATGGGCTAGCCAAAAAGACATAGCTAACTTCTGGTATTTTCGAAATGTAGAGCATTTGTGTATGCTAGGACGAAAATATGCAGATTTTGTCGCTAGTGAACTAGGGCTTGAGTTGATAGGTTGGATGAAAAAAACTCACTTTAGACTCAGCCTGTTTGAGAAAATATTCCAGTTTCTTAGATTTTTTGCCTATTGGCAATTTAAGAGGCAGAACAACTTGTTGATGAAGAGCCTCCTAAGTCTGATCCCATTTATCAGGCGTGCAGAGAACTGGGAAAAACAACCCCTCTTTTGGGCATCAAAAGACCACATTATTGCTATTTATCGCAAGCGCTTCACTGAACTCAAGTAGGATATGGATCTTCAGAAGTTACCTTCTCTGCTTTACATGGGTGATGTGCCTGTAGAGTCTACGTTGGCAGGGTCTGCATTGCTCTATCGTCTGATGCAAGAGTATCCAGTTAAACATTTATATATTGTTGAGGCTGATATTCTACCTGCTCATCCTGACAAGCGTCTTTGCAATGTCGATTATTACAGTTTTCCTTTTGGAGTAAAGCGACTGCTTAATAGTCGGTTTACTGCGCTTTATACATCCTATCTTACGCTAACAGCCACATGGCGTTCATTTCAACTGAACAAAACTATTTCCACTTTTCAACCTGATGCAATTTTGACTGTTGCGCATGGATTCTCTTGGCTCACAGCAGCAGCAGTAGCGAAGAAGTACAAACTACCACTGCATCTCATTATTCATGATGATTGGGCATCGTATATTCCAGTCTTACCAGGATTAAGAGATTTAGCCATCCAAAAATTTGGTCAGGTCTACAGGCAAGCCCAGTCACGGTTATGTGTCTCTCCCTATATGGAGGAGTTTTATCAAAGGCAATATGGTGTAGCAGGAGAGGTTTTATATCCATCACGGGCAGCTAGTGTGCCAGAATTCAGTCATCCACCAGCCAGGGTACGTCATCACCAGTCTTCTCTAACTTTCGTCTACGCTGGATCGGTTAATAGTCCCAGCTATGCTCAAAGCCTTGTAAACCTCGCATCAGCTTTAGAACCATTTGGTCATCGGCTGATGGTGTACTCGTCCTTAACCGATACTGCTGTTCAACAGATTGGTTTAAACAAGCCAAATGTTACCATTCGCTCATTAATACCCTCCCATCAGTTGATTGAGACCCTTCGGAATGAGGCAGATGTACTGTTTGTTCCTATGAGCTTTGAGGAGGGCGATCGCCCGAATATGGAAATGAGTTTCCCTAGCAAGCTTACAGACTACACAATTGCAGGAGTCCCCCTACTCATCTGGGGACCTGCTTACTGTTCTGCTATTCGCTGGGCAAAAGACAATCCTGGTGTTGCAGAAGTCGTCGAGGAGAGCAATTTGGAAACACTGTCGTCTGCAATTGAGCGATTATCCAAAGACCCGAAATACAGACAACATCTTGCTCAAACTGCTCTGGAAACAGGTTCTATGTACTTCTCCTACGAAAAGGGAATAGAAACTTTCTACCGGGCAATAGCAAAACAATGATTTCAACTCGTCAACTGTTGCGCGGCACTTGGAGACTGGTTCAGCCATTACGCTATAGTCGCCAAAATCAACTTTCAAAACTACCTAGTTTATATCAACGCTTTTGGCAGGAACGCCATCAATTCGTGGCAATGGGAGGAGAAGCGAGTTTTGATGAACTGGCTCCTTGCTTATTCGATCGAGAAGCCAATACGCAATCAGGAGGTGGTCACTACTTCTATCAAGACATCTGGGCACTCAATAAACTGGCAGAGTTTAAGCCAGCGGAACACCATGACGTGGGTTCTCGGTTTGATGGTTTTGTAGGACAGGCAACAGCAATCTGCCCAGTCATTTCCTGGGACATTCGTCCTCCAAATTTTCAACTTCCTCGCTTTCAATTCCGGCAAGGAAGCATTTTGAATCTACCTGTTCCTGATCAAAGTATTTCCTCACTCTCTTGCTTGCATGTCGCAGAGCATATCGGGCTAGGCCGTTATGGCGACTCTCTTGATCCGGAGGGCACTACAAAAGCACTCCACGAGCTAATGCGGGTTCTAGCTCCAGGAGGTCAGTTACTGTTTAGTATGCCGATTGGGCTTGATCGTGTTTGTTTTAATGCCCAACGTATCTGGCATCCTGAAAAGCCCATTAATATCCTAAAAGAATTAGATTTAAGTGAATTCAAGGCAGTTGATGATACTGGGAACTTCTGTCAAGAAATTCTGCCAACAGATTTGATCAATGCAAAATATAGCTGTGGTCTTTATTGCTTCGTGAGGAGATAGATATATGAATCTTGGCAGGTTTCTAAAAAAATGTCTAACCAATCCTCCCGCTGCATGGAGTAGCGCAAAATTGGTAGCTCGTAGCTTCTATGCCCAATGGTACTGGTCATGGAAGCCACGTAGCCCATTAGTTCACCATCTTTCAGGTGGAGGAGTTTTACTTTTAGAACCCGGTCATTCATTTACCTACTGTTTCTATCCAGGTGTCGATACTTATGAGCCTGATGTAAGCATGGCTTTAAAGCATCTATTGAAGGCAGGGCACACATTTATCGATTGTGGGGCAAATGTTGGCTACTTCTCAATTCTTGCAGCTCAGTTAGTTCAGGAAGGGGGCACAGTCGTATCAATCGAAGCGAATCCAAGCACCTACTCACTATTAAAGCGAAACTTATCTGTCAATGGAGTTGGGATTCCAGTTCATTGCGCTCTAACAACTCAAAAGGGGGAGGTCGAGTTGTTTATGCCGATCGAGGGTGGAGATGTTTACTCTAGTCTACACATTGGTGGGCTATTGCAAGGACAGGCAGTGAAGACCTTTCAGGTTCAAGGTCGAGCTTTAGATGAAGTGATTGAGGAATTGAAATTATCTCAAATCAATTTAATCAAAATTGATGTTGAAGGAGCAGAATTAGAGGTACTGCGATCAGCCAATCATTTACTTTCGCACTTCCGCCCTCTATTAATTATGGAATATTCTGTCAAAACGTGGTCTGCTTTTGGGGCGACAGCTAAAGATTTAGAGCAATTGCTTGAGCGACATTCCTATAAATCATACCTGTATGATAAAGAAAACAAGTGCTTAGTCCCAACGACTCTAAAAACCTGGCAGGAGAACTATGTAAATGTTGTTTTGGTTCCTGAGGAGCATTAGCTTGATAAAACTATGCGAATTTTTACAGCAGTAAGGCACTCGACAAACTCACACGATTATTATGGAGAGTTGTGGAGCAAAAATTTTTATCCGGCACTGCAACAACTGGGCTGTGAGATTGTCGAGTCACAGACAGATTTGCTGGTTGCAAGTCGCTTTATGCAAATTGCTGAGCAATTCACTCCTGAAGAGCAAGCAATCCGCAGTCAACTCACCAACCAAATTATTGATGAAATAAAACAAGCACATCAGAAACAGCGAATCGACTTATTTCTCGGCTACTTTTATAATGCACATTTTGATCCAGAGGGATTCGATGATATCCATTGCTTAGGTATTCCAACCGTAAATTTCTATTGCAATAGTATCTACCAATTTAACTTGGTCTCAGCGATTGCCTCCAAAGTCAACTTCTCCTGGCACGCGGAGCGAGATGCACGTTCTTTATATACGAATGTAGGAGCAAATCCTATCTGGGTGCAGATGGGTGCAGACCCGGCGATATATCATCCTGTTTCCGGTTTGGCTAGGCAATCCAGAGCGTGTTTTGTTGGACAACGCTATGCAGACCGTGATCGTTTGCTGGCTAAATTACTCATGCATCAAATACCAGTAGATATTTATGGTAGTGGTTGGCGAACACCAGCACTAACAAGTAAGTCCTCCCATTCCGCTTCAGTCCGGTCAGAGTATTTAGGGCGGCAATCGCCCCAACCCGGTCGCCTTAATAGCTATCTAAAAGTCATATTCGAGAATCTGCAAAACGAAGGATTGTTCAAAGGTTCACACCGGAGTTTCAGACAATTTCAATACCGTCGTGAAACTCGTCAACTAGCTCCATTCCTGGCAGAAGCCAGTCGTGGTTTTGCAGCAGACCTCAAACAAACCTTTAGTCAGTACGAAGTCATCCTTAACTTCAGCAATGTGTGGGCTGATGGAAGACCTGGTTCTGAACTCATCCCCCATGTCCGTCTGCGAGACTTTGAGGCTCCCATGTGCAGATCGTGCTATCTGACAGGCTACAGCGACGAGATTTCTGAATTCTATGAACCCGGTAAGGAGATTGATACTTATCAGAACGGGGATGAACTAATTGATAAAACTCGCTTCTATCTCAGTCATCCAGCAGCAGCAGAACGTCTTAGAGAGGCAGGCTATCAACGAGCAATCAATAACCATACCTGGAAACACCGCTTCCAGCAGCTATTTCGAGAAATCGGTCTGCGATCGCCATCAAGATAGCCTTTGATTATGACCGAACTACTTCCCATCTCAGCATTAGTCCCTACCCGGCATCGCAGCATCTCTTTCCGAAGGACGTTAGAGAGTCTGGCGCAACAAGCTGTTCAACCGCTCGAGTTGATTGTCGTTGACGGTTCTAATGACTCAGAGACAGAACTGATTTGTCAGCAATCAGTATCGGGCCTGTTAACTCAAATCAGATACTATCGAGCAGATGAACTTGGTGCCGCAACTCAGAGAAATCAGGCGTTTGTCCGTGCAACCCAACCATTTATCTGGTTGATGGATGATGACATTCTGCTAGAACCAGACTGTGTCAGCCGCATGTGGAACGCTCTGCACCATGACCCGTGCCTCGGTGGTGTAAATGCCATGATTATCAATCAGCGGTACTTACCACCCGGTTACATCAGTCGATCGTTGTTCCACTTCCTTCATGGAAGACCAGAAGCGACCTACGCAGGTAAGTGTATTGGCCCTGCCTTCAATCGATTACCAGAAGATCGGCCCGAACTGCCCGATG
>JBIKWV010000082.1:0-9978 GCA_044356135.1 Elainellaceae cyanobacterium | reverse complement strand
TGTAGCGCCGATGTTTTTTGAAACGCTGACGCAGTCAGCGTTTCAAAAAACATCGGCGCGATTTAGTCAAAAGTCCAGATCCTTAGGGACTTCCTGGAAAATAATCATCCCATTTTTGAGTGAGAGGGCGGCTGAGCCGCCCTCTCACTCAAAAATGGGACGGTTTTATTTTTGGAAGTCCCTTAACCTCGATTTTTGTCATGCAAAGCATTGAGGTTCCCCCATCACCCTGGAATTTCACCCGGTCGGGGGAATGATTAAAATGAGTTAATTTCGTATATTTAATTACAGAATAAACAATTAAAATATGTAGCAGGCAGTTGCCCTGCTCAAGGAATATCTAGGGAGGGAGTTTATGAACAGCACATCTTATGGAACCAATGTCAGCATTGAGGCAAAGCACCACGCCAATATGCTGGCCTCACTTGACCACCGTCTACAGGCTGCCCGCGCAGCAAACAACACCCAACTTGTTGCACTGTTAGAGAGAGAAAGGCAGCAGTTGACCAACAATGGCATGGATTTCCTGAAAGCACCCATGAGCTGGATGAAGCGACTTCAGCAGGGGGTGGCAAGATTTTTCAGCAATGAGCTGGATGTCCAGGAGATTCTGGATGAAAACGGCAGACGCTGGTGGCGAGCTTATGACCCCCAGACTGGAAAGACGGTCTACACCGACTCTCAGTCTGAAGTGATGCTGTGGATCGAACAGAACTATCGAGGACGGTAAATTGTCGCTGTTGCCGCCCTGGTCAGGGAGTGTGGGAGCGATCCCCCATCCGATTACTCCAGATATGATTTTTTGATTGTGTGGCGCGCTCTGTGCGCCACACAATCAAAAAATCATATTTCAAATCAGCAATGCCGAAAAGTCTACGCTCTGGCAAAGTATCTTTTCCCGAAAATGCTGTGAAACGCTCTCTTAGAGAGCGTTTCACAGCATTGTTTGCTTTTAGCGCTGATTTAGTCAAGAGTCCATCTTTTACTGGACTTTTGACTAAATTGCGCTGATTTTCCCTGAAATGCTGACTGCGTCAGCGTTTCAGGGAAAATCAGCGCTAGAACTAAATATGCCGCGAAACGCCCTCTGAGAGGGCGTTTCGCGGCATTGTAGAAAATAGTTAAAAGTCCAGTCTTTTAGCTGCGCGATTGCTGTCGTGCCTGTTTCACCATCGCAATCAGGGTCTGGTGTGCATCTTCGGAATCCTGAAGAGGATGATCAAACAGAATTCGGACAGGAGCCGTACCACTCTCAATTTTTACCTGGAGATTCATCCCCTCCGGGTCAATGTCCAGCATCTCTGCGGCGATCGCATCCTGTACCCCGCCGTAGGCTTTAGCGTATAGCAGCACTGCGTCAGCGTGATCATCGTTCATGTGGCTACAGATGCGATTGCTCACCTGTGGTGTTAATGCGTCGGCCATAATCTTCAACTAGGGGTGTGATTGCAAAAAGAAAGTTATCAGATGGTAGAGGCTGTTGGCAATAAACCCCAGCAGAACAAACATCAGCACCACATTGAACACTTCTCGAACTCGCTGCATCACCAATTGATCTCCTTTGATAGAAGGGCGAAGCATTTGCGCCAGAAGGGGATCGCGCAGCCGATAAGTTTTGGCGCAAATGCGTTGCCCCTACCTACCGGACTCTTTCTTCGCTTTGGATGGGTAAACAAATACCACGCCCCTACTTTACACCCAATGCTCCACCGTCATACACCGATCAATCGTTGCTACGACCGATTGCGCCAGCGCCCCATAGTCGTACCCCCCCTCCAGACCAAATAGAACCCGGTGGGTGATTTGTAAACAGTAGTCGGTAAATACGCCGTAATCAGGGGGCTGTAGACAAATCCCCGCCAGTGGATCGTTCCGGTTGGCGTCATAGCCCGCACTGACGATCAGCAAATCGGGCTGAAACGCCTGGAAGAAAGGCACAATCTTGCTCTGAAACAGCGGTTGGTAGTCCGCAATGGTGCTGCCTGCAGTCATGGGGAAATTCAGCACGTTGTCGTACATGCCCCGCTCTGAGGCAGCTCCCGTACCGGGATACTGGGGCGACTCGTGCAGCGAACAAAAAGCAATATGGGGATTGTTCTCCACAATCGCCTGGGTTCCATTTCCGTGATGCACATCCCAGTCCAGAATGCCCACCCGGTTCACCCCCGGTTGCTGGAGGGCATATTGAGCGGCGATCGCCGCATTCGCAAAAATACAAAATCCCATGCCAATCTTCGGCATCGCGTGGTGTCCCGGTGGCCGCGCCAGCACGAACGCAGGTTCCCCTGTTTTGAGCACTGCTTCGACGCCATCTAACCAGGCACTCGCCGCCAGCATTGCCGCATCGTAGCTCCTGGGTGACACCACCGTATCGGGATCAATGTGTCCGCCGCCTTTCTCGGCCAGATACTTCACCGCCGATACGTATTGTTCTGGATGGACGGCATGGAGCGCATGGGTGAGGCGATCGCCCTGGGCATCGACGGGGGTGGGCGATCGCCAGTCCAGAAAATTCGCCCACGGTGCCGCCCTGAGCGCTTCTCTGATCGCTCTCAGCCGACCGGAGTTTTCGGGGTGATACATCCCCGTATCGTGTTCCAGAAACAAATCAGAGTAGAAGATTGGCAGCATTGACCGTTCCACTGGAGTCTGCCTTCGATCCTACTGCGCAGCCGCAAGTTTTGCGCGTCCTCACCTTGTTTCAAACGGTATTGGGGTCAACGCCTAACGATCGAAGCCTCTCCGCCAACTGCTGGGCCCGTTGCTCTGCCTGCTCAGCTCGTTGACGCTCTTGCTCGGCTCGCTGACGCTCTTGCTCGGCCAGTTCGTCCCCGGTTGGAAGAACCAGGCCAGAGCGATTGCACCAGCGCAACCACTCATCCGTTCGCCCTTCAAAGCTCCCGTGCCAGAGAGTAATCCCCAGGTCGATCTGGTCGAGCCACTGGGTCTGCGTTTCTGCGTAGCGTCTGCCCCGCAGTTCGTAGATTCTGAGGCGGTTATTGCCTAGCTGCTGCGTTGGGTCGTAGACGACGTAATAGCTGACCCGCATCTTCTCGTAGATAGACAGCTTTTCGTCAATCTCACCGCCCACTTTATTAGAGACAATTTCCAGAGCCAGCTCCGGTGGTTTCCCAAATCGCCACGTCATATAGCAGCGGTTTTGCTTCTCCCACCATTTCTCCGGTTGATGAACGTCCAGACTGATAAAAACATCGGGGACGATCGCGGGCTGCAAGTCGGAGTAGTAGACGCCAACATTCGCCGCTGCCAGGAACGTTTGGCCCTCCAGAGAGGTATACAGGGAGCTGATCAGGAGTCGCTGCTGTTTCTCGGAGGCGAAGTTATCTACGGGTGCATCATTTTCAGTGATCAGCTGGTCGGCATCAGGAATGTAGAAATCATCTTGGGTTATCAGGAGTTGGTCAACCATGTGCCTCACCCGCAGAACAGCTACTCCTAGCGTAGCAAATTACCGTTTAGCCACCGCTGCACCGACTCCCGCTGCCACTGATACTTCGCATAGGCTGCCAGATGCTCTGGCACTTCGTCCCCGTTCATCACCAGACGGTTGAGCATCAGCGCCAGGTCAGTATCGGCGATGCACCATTCGCCAAAGAGGTTCTGAGAATCGGGTTTGAGCAGATGGGCGATCGCCCCAAACAGCTTATTCACCGCAGCCTGAGCCGTCTCCGACAGCGGTTGACTCACAGGCCCAGCAAAAATCACCTCGGTGGGTCGCTCCTCTCGAATGGGCATCAGATCGCTGCGAAGCCACGCCTGAAGTTGCCGCGCTCTGGCGCGATTCTGAACCTCTTTGGGATAAACAGCGGGGTATCTCTGAGGTGGCAGAATTTCTTCTAAATACTCCGAAATGGCGGATGACTCAGACAGGTGAAAATCACCGTGGGTCAGGGTGGGCACGCGGCAGGTTAAGGACAGATTGGGATAGTCCGCCTGCAAGTTTTCCCTGGCACTCAAATCGATTGTATGAACGTCCAACGGAACTCCCTTCTCGACCAGCGTGACGAACGCCGACATGGCGTAGGGACTCCAGAAATTTGAGTCCACGTAGAGCTTGAAGTGCTGCATAAAGAGGTGCTCCTCAAATAACCTGTAAATAAGCATCAAGCCTTTCAAGGCATTCGGGTAAATTTTTTCGCCCTAAGCCAAGCCGAAAATTGCGATCGCCATAGTCAAAATGATTGCTGGGGAGCAGTAAGACGCCCTGCTGGTTGACCAGATTGAGACAAAACTCCTCCACATCGATCGCTGGCTTAAGGCTGGGAAATGCTGTCGAACCTCCTTTGGGTCGTTTCCAGTTGAAAAAATCGGCGTGGGCTGCAAAGAAGCGATCGCACACCTCCTCATTGGCTGCAATAATTGCCCGGTTGCGTTGAATAATGGTGTTGCCGTTGCGCAGGGCGAGTGTCGCCAGAAACTCACTCGGTGCGCTGTTGCAGATCGAAGTAAAGTCTTTGAATACCGTCATTGCCTGAAAAATATCTGGATTACGAGTGGCGATCCAGCCGATTCTCAGTCCTGCCAGACCGTAGGTTTTTGACATAGCCCCAAGCGAGATGGCATTCTCGTACAGGTCGCAGGCGGCGGGGAGGGTGTCTTCATCTCGACGTTCCAGAAATCGATAAACCTCATCGGAAAACAGCAGGAGATTGTGCTGTCTACAAATCGCGATCAGGTCTTCCAATTTGGCTCGGCTCATCACGTACCCGGTTGGATTGTGGGGGAAGTTAATGGCGATCGCCCTTGTATTCGGCTGGATTGCATTTCGGAGCCAGTCCAGGTCTAGCTCCCAGTCGTCTGCCTCGTCAGCCACCCATTCACTCACGGCACACCCGATTGACTCTGCAATTGAGCGATGAGACTGATAGCAGGGGGTATGCACAATCAAATGGTCGCCCTCTTGCAGGACGACATTCATCAGAATGAAAATTCCTTCTTCCGCACTGGCGTGCACCAGAATGTCGTCAGGCGCGATCGTCTCGTAAGTTTGAGCAATCACCTGCCGCAACTCCGGGCTTCCCTGCGTTTCGGTATATCCCAACCAGGTTTGATGAAATTTCTCCTCTGCACCCGCCTCAAGACTCAGCAGTTCCTGAATTGTCATGGCTTCACAATCGGAGGCGGAGAGCAAATAAGGTGCTTTGAATTCATACTTGGCGAAGAACCGTTCAAGCTTGAAGGGAGGAAGTTTCATAGAGATGACGACTATAGAAACGGCTGGCTCATACCCTCAAAATAGTCTGGTAGAGTGGCTCTAAACCAGATCCAATTCTGGTTTTACTCATAGATCCACTCTCGCAGCTTGGTCAGTCTCAACATCACCCTCACGCCCAACCGTTCAGTTTCACTGCAAAGACAGCTTTCCGAAGCGCTGCGGCAGCTTATTCTGACGGGGCAACTGCTTCCGGGCCAGAGAGTTCCCTCCACCAGAGAACTGGCTCAGGCACTTCAGATTGCGCGCAATACAGCGATCGAAAGCTACGACCAGCTCAAAAGCGAGGGCTACCTCGAAACGCAAACAGGAGCAGGAACCTTTGTCTGCCGAAATCTTCCCGAAGATTTACTGTACCCAGCACAACTGTCTGCTTCGCAGTCCCCGACAATTCCGCGTCCTTCGAGACCCCTCTCGACCTATGGTTGCACCCTTGCTCAGCTTGATCTGTTTGAATCAGTTATTCCAGGTACTGCCATCAACTTTCGATACGCCCGTCCTGCCCTGGACCAGGTTCCGTTGAAGCAGTGGACAAGTCTCTGGGCAAAGCACGCCTGCAGGGCTGATCCCTCGACCCTCGACTATGCCCCCAATTCCTACGGCTATCTGCCGCTGCGGGAAGCGATCGCCCGATATTTAGCTCGCTCTCGCTCTGTTCGATGCGACCCAGAACAAATCATTATCGTCAATGGCTCGCTTCAGGCGGCTAACATAGTGACACGGGTGTTGCTTGATCCCGGAGAGCTTGTAGCGATCGAGAATCCCGGCTTTCGCGATATCCGCTGTATGTTTCAGGCGCAGAAATTGGAGATGCTTCCCGTTTCAGTCGATAGAGATGGTCTGGTTGTGGAGGAACTACTTGCACATCCCGCCGCTGCTGCTGTCAAACTCCTGTATGTCACGCCCTCCCACCAATCGCCGCTGGGTGTCGTGCTGTCTTTGACCAGACGGTTAAAGCTTCTGGATTGGGCTAGAGAAACTGGCGCAATCATTTTGGAAGAAGACTTTGACAGTGAATTTCGATATGGTGGTCGTCCAATTCCCGCGCTTCAGGGACTCGATCGCCACGACTCCGTCATCTACATCAAGGACTTTCACGAATCTCTGTTTCCAGCGTTACGACTGGGCTATCTGATTGCCCCCAGGTCACTGATTGAACCGTTTGCGCGAGCAAAGTGGTTGAGCGATCGCCAGACCCCGATGCTGGAGCAGAAGGTGATGACGGACTTTATTAACGAAGGCTACCTGGAACAACACATTCGACGGATGCAATCGATCTATCAAACTCGTCGCAGAACCCTGGTCACCGCTCTTCAGGAGGCGTTTGCAGACCGGGTGGAAATTTTGGGTGAACCAGTAGGAATGCACCTGACTGCACGATTTCAAACGGCTCTCGATACCGAAAAAGTTATCAGCGAAGCCGCAAGACTGAATATTGGGATTAGTAGTACCCAACGCTTTTATATTTCAGATCATCATCCCAGTGAATGGATGTTTGGATACAGTGCGCTGAATGAAACAGAGATTAAAGAGGGAATTAACAGATTAAGCCAGATTGTCAATCTTTGACAGAGCATTTTTCTATTGCGTCGAAATCTTCAAAGTAAGTGGGCGTGGAAAAAGTTGAAACCCAAAGAGCTGTTCCGCCCGCTGCGCGGGCGGAACAGCTCTTTGGGTTTCAAGCTAAATCGCGCCTACTTACTTAATTTCCAGGTGTAACGTTATCAACCGCAATATCTAATCGATAGGGAAAGGGGCGATCGCTATTCGACACCACTACAATCTCGTAAACTCCTGACTGTGTCAATTCCCCCGACCAGGTGCGGCGATCGCTGTCCTCCAGCAGTGAGGGAATTTGCTGATTCGGTGTTGGCACATAAATCGAGAGCAGGGTTGCACTGTCAGGAGCATCCAGACTGATCCGTAGAATCTGGCCTTTCTTCAAATTTGCCGTGTATACCCTGCCCTCGCCAGGATTCAGCGTTTCATCCACCGAATCATCATACTGACCTTCAGAAAACTGTATTTCCTCCAGCGTGGTGCCATTCTTTAGCGCTGCCACCTCATCGGCGGCGATCGCCTGCCACACCTGCCCAATCGGCTTATCTACCAGCTCGGTTCTGGACTGCTGCGGAAATAGCTGAAAGAAGCGGGCATCGGTTAAATCATTCAGTGCTTTGGTTCCGACATTCAGTTGATTAATCTCGGCTTTCCAGGCGGCGCGATCGTCCGCAGAGTAGCTGCCCAGCTTGCGGCGGGCTTCTGGGCTGAGGTGTTTATCGAAGAGGTTCAGCCAGTCGTTGGCGATCGCATCCCATTTTGTCCGCCACTCCGCATCCTGCGGCTTGTCGCTGAGGGTCTTACCTTGCATTTCGGGGTGCTGCCGAAAAAATGTCTCATCGGTGATTCGCACCAGGTAGGCCCAGTCCACCCCCAACGACTTTCGTTTGGTGCTGAGAGCTTCCTTGCGGGATGCCTCCTCCGGTGAAAGGTTGGAGCTACCGACATTGCCCCCTGCCCCTGAAGAACCGGCCGGATTATCCGGTGCGACAAAAAATGGGAGCCAGACATCCCGCAGCGCCCATACGCCCAGCGCCGTTCCTGTCATCAGCAGGAGCGCGAACGCAGTGCTGAATACCCCCCGACTGCCCTTTCTTACATGAGGAGGATTGGCCACGGCCACCGTTCCCCCCACCACTGTCCCCACAGGACCAACTGTCACTGCCGGGGGCATCAGGGGTAGTGGGTTCGGCTGGGGTAACGGGGGGGGAGATACCAAAGGAGCAGCGGGAGCCACCGGAATCGTTGGGGTGTGGGACGCAGACGCAGACCGGGCGGTTGACAAGGACTCCAGTGCCCGTATCACCTGGTCAGCAGACTGGTAGCGATCGCCCGGTCGCGCTGCCAGCATCCGCTGTAGTATCCGGTCAAAGTCGGTACTGATTCCCAGGGTTTGGGGGTCAGGGGGGCGATCGCTGACATCCAGTGAGTTTGCCTCACGACCCGTCAGTAACACCAGGGCAGTCATCGCCAGTGCATACAGATCACTGTGGGGCGACACCTGCCCCTGCTGAAGCTGTTCATCCGGGGCATAACCCACTTTGCCCACGCGAGTCACGGGCTGAGACTGGGGTGCATACTGGAGGGCGACCGATGCGGCAAGCTGCTTCACGCCACCGAAATCAATCAGCACAGGCTGTCGATCCATCGCCCTCAAAATCAGATTATCGGGAGAAATATCCCGGTGAATCACCGCCAAACCATGCAGATATTGCAACACCGGAAGCAAATCCCGGAAAAGCTGCACCACCTCTACTTCGGTAAAGGCCAGTCCCCGCAGCCGTCGTCCTTCCAGAATCTGCCGATAGTTCTCCCCCTCCACATAGTCCTGCACCAGAAACAGCCGCGCCCCACTACCCACATCGGCTCGAAACAGCTCCCGGAACTGGGGAATTTGAGGGTGCCGCAGGCGGTAGAGCACGCCCGCCTCCCGCTCAAACAGTTCCTCCGCCTTTCTCAAAGCATCAGTGCTGCGCACCTGGGGCGCGAACTCCTTCAGAACGCACAGTTCCTTAAAGCGGTTCAAATCCTCCGCCAGATAGGTGCGACCAAACCCACCCTGGCCCAGTTCTCGAATGATACGATAGCGATCGCCCAGCACATTCCCCGGCAGCGTCCCCTGCACAGCCACCAGCCGCTCTCCGCACAGGTGGCAAAAGCGGCTCCCCGGAAGATTTTGATGGCCCTGGCTACAGAAAACAGGCGGCATTTGCAGTAGAGTTCAGGTCTGGGCAGATTTTGGATCTAGCTCAGTCTAGCAAGCCCGCAGTCAATCCCAAATTTCTATTCTTCCACTCCAAAAATTGGCTCCCTATCAACGGGTGAACCTCAAGCTTTTCCCTCCGATCTGATCCAGGTCAGTATCTCCCGATTCACCTGGTCTGCGGCCTCATCATAGGGACAGTGGCCTGCCTGGGGGATCTCGACCATCTTGAGATGCGTGTAGCCATCGTTCAACTCGCGCCCCCATTTAACGGGAATGACGCGATCGCACTCTCCCCACAGCAGCAACACAGGCATCTGTAGCTGCGGCAGCAGATCGTGGGTGTTGAGGCAAAAGTCAGTCTGGGTGCGGGACTGCGTGAGTTTTTGCAGGGTGCGAGCCGCGCCCTTGTCCTGAATCGGCACCAGGAAGCTCATCACCAGTTCCTCCGTCACGTAGTCGAGGTTGGTGTAGACCCCTTTCTTCAAGGCTGATCGCACAAATCCGGGGCGGCTCACCAGCGGGAACAGCGGTTTAATCAACAGTGAACCGACTACGCTTTCGACGGTTTGCACGATGGGTTGCAGCCATTTGGGCAGAAGTTCCTGCCGGGAAGCAGGCAGCGTGATCAACACCAGGTCTTTCACCAGTTCAGGGTAATTCACCGCCGTCGTTAGTGCCACCAGCGCCCCCAGCGAGTGCCCCACCAGTACAACCGGACGTCCCACAAAGGTCTGGCAAAAATCTCGTACCTGTTCCACCCAAAGGTTCACGTTAAAGCTGGTGCTGGCTTTCTCCGAGGCACCAAACCCCAGGAGATCCAGTGCATAGACGTGATTCTCCTGACTCAGGGGCACCAGATTGTGTCGCCACTGGGTCAGCGCTGCCCCAAATCCATGCAGAAAAACAATCGGTGTGGTATCCCCTGTCGGAGTCGTCGGTCGCAGGTGGGTGTAGCGAATCTGCCAGCCGCGCCAGACCC
>JBIKWV010000959.1:0-2765 GCA_044356135.1 Elainellaceae cyanobacterium | reverse complement strand
CACGAACTTTCGGGCGTTCAATCTGGGGGTTTTGCAGGCCATTCCCCGGAGCTGGGGCGATCGCGTTGGCCCAACTGACATCGAAGATTTGCGCCGCTTTCAACTGGTTCGTCCCACCCGGTTGGCGCTGAATCTCACGGGAAATGTCACCTTCCAGATCTATACCCTGCGCCCCGGTCAGACCCTACCTCAAGTTCTCAGCCGCGTTGGAGGCCAGAACTTCAGCCGCATCCCCCCGGCGTTCCTGAATGCCAATCTCCGATTCGTGCGTCCGGCAGAGTACGGCAATCTCGCCGCCGGGTTCTACTTTGTGCGAGTGCTGCGTCGTCAGGGAGACAGCCCTTACCAGGTCACACTGCGCCCGACGCCCCTGCCTCCCCCCAGAGACACTCAGGCTCCCAGTGCCACGCTGACGCCAGTTACCCCGCCTTCCAACGGCACTACCCTTGATTTCACCGTCACCTACACCGACAACGTTGCCCTCAATAACAGCGCTATCGGCAATGGTGACATTCGCGTCATCGGTCCCAATGGATTTAGTCAAGCTGCCACGCTGGTCGCCCTGGCCCCATCCGGAAACAGCACGACCCGGACAGCCCTCTATCGCATCACTTCCCCCGCTGGCCCCTGGAACTCCTTAAACAGCGGCAGCTACAGCATTCTGCTGCAACCGGGTCAGGTATCGGACACCAGCGGCAATGCGATGGCGGCTGCAACGCTGGGTAGTTTCACCGTCGATATCCCCGCCAGCTTCGTTCAGGCCAGCGTCCGCCCCAACGAAACTCGGGTGAACTATGTCTTAGATTTCTCAAAAACCACGGATGCCGACAGCCGTCCGGGGTTGGGTCTGTTTCGGGGGGCAGTGCCCTTTGTGGTGCAGGATCTGAGCCTTTCCACTCAGGATTTTGAGGGAGGAACGACTTTTCGATCGGGCATCACGGTGTCTGTGACCGATCGCGCCCCTAACACAACGGGCACCCCTTACCAAACAGGGGATCTGGTCGTTTCTAGAATCACAGTGAATGGGGGCAATTTTGTTGCCTACCGGACCCTGCTGGTCGATCCTGCGACTCAACGGGCTGCCATGCTTCAACTTCGTATCCGTGCCACTCAAGTGAACCCGGACGATCTGCTGTCGCTGAAGCAAGCGATGGAATCTCCCGATCGCGTCAGCAATGCCTTAATCCTCAGCTTCATTTCAGTTAGGCCCAACGCTACCGGGCTGTATCCTACGTTTAGCTTGTTTGATCAACCCTTTCCCTCCGAAGATTTCTCCCCCGGCATCAGTTTACCGTTTGGATGGTCCGGCTCCAGAGTCAGTGATATTCCACCCAATACAGCCTATCGGCTCAATTCCACCACAACTTCGTTTGCGATCGCCCCCAATGCCCCCTTCACCGACGTACTGGGTAATCTCCTGAACAATACGATTATCGGCAACAGTGCAGAAAACCAGATCGACAGTTCCTGGGGCGACGATTTCTTAGTGGGCGGTGCAGGAGATGACCAGTTGCAGGGCGGTGATGGCAATGACCGTCTGGAAGGGGGGGATGGCGATGACATCCTCAACGGGTTTCAGGACTTTACTGGGGCAACGGCGAACGGAGGAGCGGGGCAAATCGACACGCTCATTGGCGGATTGGGCAGCGATACCTTTGAACTGAACCTCCGTGACGGCAGAGCGGCCTACGTGGAGGAACCCGGTGACGGTTATGCACTTATTGTTGATATGCAAATCGGCATTGATAAAATTCGCCTGCCCAGTTCAGCATTTACTGCAACTGGCCTCATTAATACCAGCCGTTACCAACTGGAAGTACGGGCAGTGGCAGGCATTGGAACTTCTGCGCTGGATACCGAAATTTATTTTGTTAACGGCACTGTTCGAGATCGAATTGCCATTGTTCAGGACCAAACGGGTTTGAGGGCAAATGGCAATGTCGCTGGAGATTTTCTTGGTTTCTAACCGATGATCTGCTGTAGGAAGACTACTTGTTCCATAGAGCCATTTGCATGTGAAGGCAATTTCTCAATCAATTAGCGTCATTTTCTGGCTGTGTTACCCCAGTGCCGCACTGGCTCAAATTCTTCCGGATCGGACTCTACCGAATCCTTCGCTTGCGTCACCGGGTTGTACCACATGCGAAATTACAGGCGGAACCCAGGCAGGGAGCAATCTCTTTCACAGTTTTGAACAGTTCTCGATTCCCGCTGGCGGCAGCGCCTACTTTAACCAACCTGCCGCCATCCAGAACATCTTCGCCCGCGTCACCGGACGATCGCCCTCTACTCTCAACGGCGAACTTCGTGCCAACGGCACCGCGAATCTGTTTCTTCTCAACCCCAACGGTATTCTATTTGGCCGCAACGCTTCGCTCAACATCGGCGGTTCGTTTTATGCCACCACGGGCGATCGCATCCGTTTCTCCGACAACACCGAATTCTCCGCCACCCAAACCACCCCAACGCTGTTAACCGTCAGCGTCCCCGTCGGCATCCAATTTGGGCCAGCGGCTGGAACGATTGTCAATCGCTCCCAGTCCCGCCCCGATGGTGCAGTGAACACGCTGCGTGAGGCGGTTGGACTCCAGGTGCCCCCCCGACAGGCGATCGCCCTCCTGGGTCGGGGTGTGACCCTGAGCAACGGCAACCTTACCGCCCGCTCAGGCCAGGTCACACTGGGCAGCATTGCATCCAACAGTCTGATTTCCCTGGTGCCCAGTCTGAACGGTAGCTTCGGTGTGCAGTATCCGGGAGATACGACC
>JBIKWV010000081.1:0-9983 GCA_044356135.1 Elainellaceae cyanobacterium | reverse complement strand
ATGCCAAGTTGGGATCTTCCACTTTGGGTCAGAAATTTAGTGGATGCCAAGTCCGTTTATTCAAAAATTGGTGTGAAACGAAGTGTGATTGTTAATGAGGTGACCTCTAAATTGAAAGGGGATTCTAAGGTTAGGCAGCAACTTGTTGACAAAATCACAAATGCATTTGAAGAGAGCCTGGTAGAAAAAGCTGAAGATGCGAGACTGCTCATCAGTTAAACAAGGAGAAATTCCGTGACTGAGGATTTACAGGCTTTTATGCAAGTAAAAGATGCGCAATCAATGGAATTGCGAATTCAGGCTTCTAATCTAATATCGCGCTCTTTGCTCTTCAGCCTGAGCCGACAACATCTCGATGTACCATTGACCAATGCTCAATTTATTCAACCGCTACCTCCGCCTGATAAGTCCCTTATCGAAGAACCCTGTTTTTTGCGCATTGAACAAATAGGTGGGTCGGTTAATGGGTCATTTGATCATGCACTTACTGCTTTGCAAACTTCGTTGTCCGCCTGCCATGCTCCTGACCAATATACGCTCATTTTTCTGGTTACTAGTGATGGATGTGAGAACCACATCTATCTGGGGGTAAGAAGCCACAATCATTCGCTTTACCCTAGCATCGACTTCCTAAATAACATCGGACATTTCTTGCAAGGCAATTGGCCGGGTACACGGGTAACGGTGTGCAATGAGGGTGATCCTGTCCTGGAAAAGGACGTGTTACAGCCACTTCGCAACGATCTGCGGAATGCAGTTGCTTTGACAGGTATTCCATCGCTGAAACGCAGCGATCAAATTAGCTATCCCCAAAGCTTGGATCGTTTCTTACGGGGTTTTCGAGGGTTGCCCTTTATCTACATGGTCGTTGCTGAGCCGATGGCTACTAGTGAGGTGGATGATATAGTCTACCGCTGCCGTGATTTGATGAGTCAGGTACATGCTCTAACCAAGATTACTCAAACTCTGACGACGACCGCTGGTAGTTCTCAAAGTGAGGGATGGAATGTTAACCGTAGTGAGGCAAAATCGACTGCGACAACCACAGGGGAAACGGTTACAAAAGATAACAGGGACTGGTTGACGCTTTTGGGTTTAGGTACTGTTGGTGCTGCTGGTGCAGCATTAGGTTTTTCCCCACTCACATTTGCAGTCGCATTGAATGCCGTACCGACTGCAATTGGACAGCTTAGTCCAGTTCGACAAAAATCGAAGACTATAGCGGAAACTGATACTGAGACAACAACTAGGGGCATTTCCGGAAATACGACTCTTAGTTTGAGTGCTGCGGAAGCCTTTGGACAGGAGTACGTTAATGCACATGCGCAGGCTGCGGAGGAACAATTGCAGCAATTTACTCATCGCTTTGAACAATCTCGCAGCTTGGGATGCTGGAATGTGGGTGTCTATTTATTGACGAACAGACCAGATATTGCTCAACAGGGTGGCACTCAGCTCAGTGCCTTGTTAACCGGTGAGAAGACTGCTTTTGAGCCAATCCGGGTACATGATTTGACGCGAGTATGGACAAAATGTGCAAAAAGTGCATTGCATGATTTTCAACAACCGAGCATGGGGTTAGTACAGACAATTGATCAAGTGCAAAAAGAAAAATTTTCACGCGCTGACCAGGTAGAGCATCCACTAGGTTTACCATTTAGCAGTTTAACTACCCCGCTTAATACTGAAGAGCTGGCGCTTCTTGTGAACCTACCTCGCCGTGAAGTGCCTGGCGTACGGGTAATGCCGACAGCGGATTTTAGCCTCAATCCACCTGTAGTTCAGAAACAAGACATCATATTAGGGCGTTTGCTAGAAGGAGGTGAGCCAATCCCGCTAAACTACGGGATCTCTTTAAAGACACTAGCCAAACATACCCTCGTAACAGGTATCACTGGAAGTGGTAAAACAACTACCTGTCAAACGCTATTAACCGAATTGCATCGGCAGCACATCCCCTTTCTGGTTGTTGAACCAGCCAAGGAAGAGTATGTCGAGTGGGCTATACAACAGAATAAGTTATTGCCTCCAAATAGTCCCGATCGCATTGCAGTCTATATGCCAGGAGTCCAGACTTGGCGAGGTCACAAACTTGAAGATCAACTCACCCTAAATCCCTTTGATATTGTTTGGCTTTCTGAGACAAAAGTACCACAAGTCCTATCCCACATCGACCGTCTCAAATCTATCTTGACCGCAGCTTTTCCCATGCAGGAAATCTTACCAATTTTGATGGAAGATATCCTATTTGACGCATATAGCTGCTCCAAAAATTGGTTATCTGACCCTCCACCACCCTTTAATACTTCGCGACCAACGCTTAGTTTACTTCTTGACCGAATTCAACCTGTAATTCAGGGTAAGGGATACGAGGAACGCATCAGAGCTAATCTGACAGCTGCTTTGACTACTCGCATCCAAAGCCTGCGACGAGGCTGGAAAAAACAGCTATTTGATCAGCCCAAATCTACCCCTTGGGACGCGATTTTTGACCGTCCAGCTATCATTAACCTGTCTCACTTGGGGGATGATGCTGACAAAGCTTTTACTATGGCGGTGCTGTTTCAGTTCCTCTACGAATACCGGTTAGCTCAACACGAGTTACCAACTCCAGAAGAAAGTAGAAGCATTTGTCTGCGTCACCTGACAGTCATTGAAGAAGCTCATCGGATTCTGCTGCGAGTTCCAGCAGGTTCAATGGAGCAGGCGAATCCCCAAGCAAAGGTTGCTGAGATGTTTGCCAATATTCTCTCGGAGATCCGTGCTTGGACAGGGACTACTAATTGCTGATCAAGTTCCTGCCCGGTTAGTTCCTGATGCTGTTAAGAACACTAATCTGAAGATTGTTCACCGATTGGTAGCCGCTGATGATCGAGATGCTATGAGTGCCTGTATGGCACTCACATCAGAGCAAAGTGCCATTATCAATCGATTGCGACCTGGACAGGCGATCGTTTGTGGTGAGCAAGATGATATGGCAGCTTGGGTGCAGATTCTGCCACCTAATACGTTCAACACTGCTGTATGTTGAGTACTCTATTTAAGGAGAAATCTTGATGTCAATTTTAAGGCTTGTTGACTCTCAGCATCAGATATTAGCCCAGGTTGTCTCGCAGCCACTGGATTCGATATCCCTAGAGTTTCTGATTCCAGAGGATGAGACTGACTTAAGAGATGCACTAACTGCTTTTATAGACTACTCTAAACACTATGGTCTTCCACTCCGGGTTAGCCGTCAAGTGCAAGTTATGGATTGTACCATCTATGTAGACGATGAAGTTTTGATCAATCCCCATGATGAGCGTTTTTTGCAGGCACTAGGTAATACTATTAGCTGTTACACCTTTGGTAATCAAGGTAAACGTGTTTTTGCTTTGATGTGCAAACAATAAAGGAAATAATAAACAATAAAGGAAATAATAATGACTAACTTTTACACTAATGAAGGGATTAATCCTGAAAACGATACGTATCAGAAACCAAGTGATTGGGTCGGTTCTACAGAAATTAGCAATTTTGGAACTAGTGGATGGACATCTACTGGCGAGGTAACTACTTTTCTGCGTGAAACCTTACCTCCAACCCATTTGGAAAATTGTCGTAATATCCATTATGAGCCAAACCCCAATGCAGAATATCCGAATAGTGTCGGAACTTTTGACTGTAAGAGTCGTGAAATTGTTATCAGAGAAAACGTTGGGCATCTACCAGGTAAGGAGAATAAATTTGAGTCTCTAACTCATCAAGTAGCTTACAATGCTTATGAAAATACTAGGCTTAATCGTCCGGATCTTATTGAGCAGTGGTCTGATTTACACAACAAAAGTTTAGAACGAAGTAACCGGGATGGATTAGGCTTTGTTTCTAGCCATGCAAATACGAGCGCTCGCGAAGACTTTGCAGAAACTTTCACCACCTATGTACACGATGGTGAAAAACTAAAGTTTTATAATCCGGAGAAGTATGAATTCATGAAGCAGGAATTATTTTCTGCTCGTGAATATCCTACCGCATCTCTAAGTAACATAACTCATAACCCTCATGCAAAAATTTCTTACGGTAGCCTAACAAGCGATACTAAAGAGGCTGAAAAGCGATTGCCAGTAGCAATATTGATTGGGTCTCCGCAAACCAATGCTGTGAGTCCAGTTGAGAATCGATTGCCGAAACTAATGGGGGTAGTGGGTACAACATTGCCTCCATTGCCTAAGAGCACAATACGGGGAACAGATCAGACACGAAATAGTTTGATTAATCCAGAGAATAGAGATCCTTGAGAGAATCATTCAAGAATTCTTGGGTACAATGCGAATAAAATATTTTCAGTATCTGCGAATAAAAGAGATTTTATGAAACGATACGAACGTTTCAAGATCTCTGTGTTTCCCTCATCTCCAAAGATTTTCATCACTTGACTGCCAGCTTCTACAAACGCTGAAATAAGGTTTCTTTCTCCACACAAAACTAGCCCATACAAAGCTACCCATTTTGTTTCTAAAGCTCGATAATTTCTCTTGTCGTCATTGAGTAATTTGGAAGTCTGCTCTAAAGCTGAAGTAAATGTTTCATAAGCCAATTTTGAGTCTTCTTGTCGTAGAGCAATTATTCCTAATAGGAGTGAAACGTAGTGATTATTCCGTGGTACATCGTATTGCTGAGCAGATTGAGCAGCAATCCAAGCCTTGGCTAATTCTTCAGGATGACCAAAAAGATAAACACAAGCGAGGGCACTGTAATGTTCACTGTAAAGTTTTGGGCTATCTAATTGCTCACAAATATTTAATCCCATGCAGATACACTCAAAAGCTTCAGCATAGCGCTCCTGATCAATTTTTACTTGTGCAAGACCATGTAAAGTAGACCCTTTCCCAGCCAAATCTTGCTCTCTCTCTTGAATATCTAATGCTTGTTCAGCGCAGTCAATGGCACATTCAAATTGACCAATTACACCATAGATATCGCAAAGGTTACTAAGGCAAATCCCTAGCATTCTTTCGTTGCCTTGGTTGATAGCTATATTTTTGGCTCTTTGGTAATGCTCAATTGACTGGTTAAACTGACCTATATCAGCATGGTAGTTACCAAGATTATTGAACCATCTTGCTTCTGATTCTCGATCTTCGTCTTCTTGAGCTATGTTTAATGCTCGCTGAGAATAATTAATTGCCTTATCTATTTGACCTAAATCAGCAAAGCAGGTTCCAAGATTACCTAGTAAAGTATCCATGTACTCAGGGTTTGGGATTATTTCTGTAATAGATAGCGCTTTGTCATAGCAATCTATGGCTTGCTGATAGTGGGCTATGTTTTTGTATGCGTTACCCAAACAAATTAAAATTTTTATCCTTTGTAAGCTAGGCTCTTCAATAAGCTTCAAAGTATCGAGGCAGATATCCACTGCCTTACGAAATTGCCCATGCTGGTTCCATAAGGTTGATGAAACAGACGAGATTTCAGCAGCGATCGCTTCTTCTTTCCCCAATAGAGCCAATCGATAAACCTCAGTCCATTGTTCTTCTATAAAAATATCTCTTGCTTCTATCCGCCAGAGGCGATACAAAATTTTGGCGGCTTGACTACATAGAGATTCTATATTTTCAGGCAATTGTAGTGGTAAAATCCGAGGCACTCTTAGGGAGTCATCTGTATTTACTTCCAAGAGTCCAAGTCCAATGGCGCGATCAATATGCGAATCCAGATTGGGGATAGAAGTACATAGTTCCTGTAAAGCAGCTCTTGGAACTGGCACCTCAAAGACCAGCCCCAGCCCTAGCATTTTCTGGAGTAGTCGATCTACTTGCGCCAGTAGCGCCTGGGCTAGAACTTGCTCGCGCAATTCGATAGGGTCTGCTTCCAAACGACTAAGAATTGCAGCTAGAGAAACGGTTGAGTCCTGCAGAATCTTATCGAGCCACTCCAACAAGCGAGGGTTACCATCGGCTAGTCGCTTCGCCTGCGCTTGTAGCGCTGAGTCTACTTGAGATTGGACACTAAAAGACGGGAGGCGGCTACACTTTTTGTCCAAGTCTGCACTTCCCAATCTAGCTAGCGGCTGCTTGTGGAAATGTTGTAGATGGGGAGAATCAAAATCATAGCGACAGGTAATTACTAGCTGATGAGGGACGCGCCTTTCTTCCCAAATTGCAAACACCAGTGCTTCTAATACTCCGGCAGCTTTGGCCGACAAAATGAACTTGCCCTGTCTTGGTTCCAGGTTAGTTTCAAAGTCATCCAACACCAGTAAAAAAGGTTTATGATTAGTCTGCTCAATTTGCCGGAACAGCTTCCGCAGTCGAAATTTCAACTCGGGTTCAGTCGCTTGCAGGCATTTTTGTAATTCTAGGTCGTCAAACCGTTCCGATAGACGTTTGACCAAGCTGGCTTCATCAATTTGTCCCACCCAAACAACTCGCTCGTAATTGGGAAGACGATCGCTCAACCGCATTGCTAAAGTACTTTTGCCCAGACCACCCATGCCATAAATTAAAACTCCAACTTTTTCAGGGTCATACTTGAGTGCCTTTAAGCATCGCTGTAGCTGACGCCGCCGTCCCACAAAGCCAGCAGGATTGCAAACTCTCACCCGACCTTCTTTGTCCAAGGCACATGTCGTATCTGCAATGGAAGAGCGCAATGGCACGGGATGGCGCCCAAGGCGTTCCCTCAGGGGCTTTACCAAAGCCCCTTTTATTCCCCCTGCTACATAGAGTCGGAGTAAATGCCAATCCTGTGCTTTATTCCTAATCAGGGTCTGATAGGTCTTCGCTACTGCCTCCGGTAGTTCAAATCCAGCAGCAAGCGACTGATACAATGCTGCTGCTGCTGCTGTGGCATCTCCTTCTAATACAGGTCGTCCCCAGCCTAAGACAGCTCTTGCCCCATGCTGTAGAAGCAGCTCTGCCATTGATGGTATCGCACCTACTTTCCCAGCTTCACCCGTGCGACAGCCAGATAAAAAGATTAGAGGGGGTAACCGGAATTCTAGTTTCTCGGCAATTTCGTAGGCACTGGCAAGATAAGCTTCGCCCGTCTCTGTCTCAGTTAAAAAGTAAGGGCTGTTGTCAGTGATTGTAGCGTGACCAGTTAGGTGTAAGACATCAAAGTAGGCTTTATTGTGGGAAACTACCAAATTGGCCAACTCTTCTAAGCAACCACTATCCTCCACCAGCAACTCTATAGGTTGCTTAGCTGTTGCGTTGAGAATGAGACTTTCCTCTGCCTCAAAATCAAGAACTGGCATCACGTTCTCAGGAGAGGTAGCCATGAACAATACCCGCAATGCCCGATCTGCTGAAACATCTTGCTCGCCCTCCTCATCAGGCAACCACCGTACTGGTACTACAGCAGGATTAATTCGCTCCACCAAAAAGCTTTTACCATCGTGTAGCACCTCCCAAGGGAGATGAGCTAGCCTGCCAGTCGTTGCAATTGCCAGCACCAAACCTTGGCGACGATGCTTATTTATTGCTGCTGTTAACCACCTTTCCGTTCCATCCAACCAGTCATATAGTTGAAGTCCTGTCATATCAAATTGCTCTGGAAGATTAGTGTAATAATCTCGCTCGGCAACTTGAAGCAGGTCTTGAATCTCTGCGAGTCCAAGCAACCGCTCGTTGTAATCGTTGGGATTATCAAAGAAGTAGCGTAGATCTGCCTGCTTGTCATTTAATTGACGCAATTCGAGGTGAAGCACTTGCATAATAGGAGCCTCAATCTTCCAAGAACTCCTTAATCTGCTCTATAGTAGCATCTTGCAGCAAAAGTCGTTTTCCGCTCGGACTAACAAGCAAAACCTTTTCAATCTTAATCTCTGCTTGAGGTGCCTTAAATTTTTTGTGCCACTCGTAAAGCTTTTCAGCAATGCTTAAAGTGCCTGCTGTAATCGCTACAATCGTTGCAATTGTGGCGATTACCCCTTCTTTTCTAGAATTTTCATCGGTTATCCAGGTTCCGATCACTCCAGGTATTTGGAATAAATTCTCTGTTGCAGTGACAGACCCTGCCCCCTCAATTGCCAATTTGATTTCTGCCATTGATTGAATCTTCCGATGATACAGTAGAGATACCTCTTCCCAAGATTTTACTATCAACACGCTTATTCTTTGTAGGAGTAACTATTTCTTAATGTCTCTATAGGTAGCGATTTCAAAATGAGTACGTACTAATAATAGAGTATGAGTTTCGATACCTGCCAAGTTGGTAAACCGATAGCCTTCACAACTTGATATGGAATCTTGACCCACCGCAGCTTGAAACTCAGCAATCTTGTCGGCTGTAGTCACGATCACGTTACCTAATTCTGCATCTATGTGGATAGCTATGTCTTCTACAATATCCCTGTTAGAGGTGATTGTGCGTTTAGCTGAAGAGGTGGCTATCCGAGAGTTGATAACGATCGCCATTGAAGCAGTAATCCAACTGCCTCAACTGCTTCTGCTCCGTCTGTAATACCTCCAGGCACGGCAATGCCTGTCCTCGGTTTTCTCCAACCTGAAACAGGCTGTGATTGACTGGAAGGTTTGGATCGAGGTAGCTCAGAAACACCTCTTTGGCGGGCAGACCTTCTCTCAACCAGTAGCCTGCATACAAACATCCGAGAGCACCGCAGAGATCTGGCGTGTTGAAATTGAAGAGTGCAAGTTCGCTGTCTTTCCCCTCTACGCTCCAGACCAGCAGGGTTTCTTCTGCCTGAGAGACGTTCAGCTCAGTCTGGGTCTGGATGACCTGCTCTAACAGCGATTCTGGAATGAAACCTGCTGCTTTTTGCCAGGGAACAGCAGCTTCACTGGAGCTGCAACCTGCCATACTCATCAACACCGAGAACAAGAGGAAAAATCCAAGTCCAATGCGAAACCAATAGCCTGCCCATCGCAGCCAGACAGGCGGTGTTAGCGCCTGCTGCTCTGGTTGGATTGATTTCAACTTCGTTTCTGTCATAGCGCGTCTCCTTATCTGATGCAGAATCAGGGTTCGACACGAACGGTTGCAGGAATTGCGATGCCAAGCTGCCGGAGTGCCCAAACTTCCTCTGCAAACCAGATGGGATTTTGAGCTGAACGGGCTGCTTCATTGATTTGCTGCTGAAATCGATCTTTGCCAATCCGACCCATCTCCCGGCGGTACCGTGCTAACGTCAACTGCTGCGCGACAGCCTGGGGAACGACACTTGCAAAGGCAATGCGATCGCCCATCGGATTGAAAAACACCTCTTCACAGCGTCCATTGATGACTGCAATAATCAGGTCAATCGGCGGTTCAGCGTTGTCTATGTAAGCCGACAGCAGGTAGTAGGCTTTCCCCTGTAACTGAGTTGAGCCAATGAGTTCACTGCGGACAATCGGCTGTCGGGTTTGCTGAGGAATGCAGCGGCTGACAGCAGCAGGAATTTCCTGTGCCTGGGCGTGCAGGGGCAGATATTCAGCTCCAAGCGCTATTAAGAGTATCAACAAGGGGATGACCCAGAATGGCGATCGCCAATACCTTTGAACCAAACGCCACGAGAATTTTTGAGCGGGGTGCATCATTAAACCCTCCTTAAAATCGAACGCGCTGTCTTGGGTTAATCGGAGAACCACTGCGCCAGTTACCGGGGGTGGCTCCCTCAATCACCTCAAAGTGCAGATGAGGTCCGGTGCCCAATCCACTCTGGCCGCTGCGGGCGATCGCCTGCCCCTGCTGAACGAGAGTGCCTACCTGGACATCCATCGAATCCAGGTGGGCATAGAGCGTCATCCTGCCGCCACCATGCTCCACAATAACGGTTCTCCCATAGCCTGAGAGCCAGCCAGCATAAAGAACTTTACCGCCATCGGCAGCTCGGACAGACGTGCCAATGGGTGTGCTGATATCAATTCCGGCATGGTTGGCACTACAGCGTGGACACGGGCTGGAACGGGGACCAAACTCGCTGGTCACTGGGAATCCAGGGGCAGGATTGTTCAATCGACCCGTAGCCTGTCCTTTAGTCGTGGCGGGTGATGGGG
>JBIKWV010000958.1:0-2768 GCA_044356135.1 Elainellaceae cyanobacterium | reverse complement strand
TTACAGGGATGCAACCAAAACGATTCTTCTTCGTCTAGGCTGGTAATACTCCCACGCTCTTTCCTCTGTGTACTATGTTCAACGCCATGTCTTTGATTCGCCGTCGGTTTAATCGCCGCTGGAAGTATGGGCTGATGTCTGTACTGGTGGCGCTGGGACTGATTGTGGCTACCCCGCAGATCTCACAGGCGCAGTCAGCGCCGCGCTGGCTCGATTTACTACTGCGAGGGGTACAGATTATCCAGCTCTCCAGTCTGTCGGATCGTCAGGAAGTCTCGCTGGGTCAGCAAATTAATCAACAGTTGACCACACGGGAGTTTCGGCTGTTTCGTGATCGCGCTATTGCCGATTATGTGAACCAGGTCGGGCAACGGCTGGTACCCCAGAGCGATCGCCCTAACATCCCTTACACCTTTCAGGTGGTAGATGACAGCCAGGTAAATGCTTTTGCCACAATGGGCGGCTTTGTCTACGTCACGACAGGGCTACTGCGCACGGCAGATAATGAAGCTCAATTGGCCAGCGTTCTGGGACATGAGATTGGCCATATCGCTGCACGTCATGCGGTTGAACAAATGAGAGAACGGGCGATCGCCTCCGGTGTTGCTTCAGTTGCAGGACTGGACCGAAATCAGGCTGTTGCGCTAGGGGTTGAGCTGGCGCTGAATCGTCCGAATAGCCGTCGGGATGAGTTTGAAGCGGACGAGAAAGGTCTGGAGAATGTCGAACGAGCAGGCTATGCGCCCAATGCAGTCGTTGCCTTCTTGCAAAAGCTACTGAATCAGCGATCGAGAGTTCCCTCCTTCCTCAGCACCCATCCGGCCACCAGCGATCGGATTCGACGGTTGGAAGAGAATATCGACCCTGGAACGGGAAATCGCGGTGCTGGATTGGATACAGCGGCGTATCGCGCTCGGATTGCCCGGTTGGTGCGTTAAACCCTCTTAAATCAGGAAATGCGGCGCTGAGCGCCGCATTTCCTGATTTACGGCGCTTTGCAAGCGCGTGAGGTACAACGTTTTTATTGAGAGCCGCGCGGAGCGTGGCTCTCAATAAAAACGTTGGTTTTATCTCAGTGCAAAGCGCTGTAAGAAAAAGCCCGATAGGGAGTATTTGGGCTGGTTGATGACGATGTCTTTTAGATGAAACAATAGGAAGCGTTTGTTTATCCGCAGGGAACGCGCTCCTTCATCACTATGTCTGAAACTTACACCGCTGAAATTCATCACCAGGGGAACGTCCACACGATTACGGTTCCCGCCAACCAGACTGTCCTGGCGGCTGCCCAGGCTGCTGGCCTGGATCTGCCCACCTCCTGTAACGCGGGTGTTTGCACCACCTGTGCAGCGCAGCTTCTGGAGGGAACTGTAGATCAGAGTGAAGGCATGGGTATCAGTCCTGAACTGCAAGCCAGGGGGTATGCCCTCCTGTGTGTGTCCTACCCTCGCTCTAATCTGAAGATTGAGACGGAAAAAGAAGACACCGTTTACGAGCTACAGTTTGGGCAGTTTCAGAAGAGCTAACCAGAATGGAAACAAAGTTTGTCTCGCTGGAACTGGGGCTGTCGCCCTCGGTGACAGAATTGCAAAGGGCGATCGCCCACGCCCTCCAGCAGCATGGTGAACCTTTGCGCTGGGCGATTACGGCAGTAGACCGCGATCGCCAGACCATTCAGGTGGAAGCCGTCGTCACCGTAGGACAGGTGGAAACGTTATGAATTCCCGTCCTTACACCGTGATGCTGATCGTCCCCACTGGGGTCGGAGCTGCCATCGGGGGCTATGCCGGGGATGCTTTACCCGTAGCCAAAGCGATTTCTCAGGTGTGCGATCGCCTGATCACCCATCCCAACGTTCTCAACGGAGCCCTGCTCTACTGGCCGTTGCCCAACGCCTACTACGTAGAGGGCTACGGCCTGGATCAGTTTGCCGCTGGGCACTGGGGCCTGCGTCCGGTTCACCAGAACCGGGTGGGGATTGTCCTGGACCAGGCGATCGAACCAGAACTGCGCCTGCGTCACCTCCAGGTAGCCGATGCCGCCAGAGCAACCCTGGGACTCTCGCTCACCGATTACGTCATTACCGATGCGCCGCTGGGCGTTGACCTGCGCAGTGCCGCATCGGGAGCCACCTGGGGCACGATTCAGAATCCGGGAACCCTGCTGCGAGCTGCGGAGAAGTTGATCACCGTTGCGGGAGCCGAGGCGATCGCCGTCATCGCCCGTTTCCCCGACGACGAAGGCAGTGAAGCACTTCAGAATTACCGTCATGGACAGGGCGTCGATCCGCTAGCGGGAGCCGAAGCCGTCATCAGCCACCTGATCGTCCGCACCTTCCGGGTTCCCTGCGCCCACGCCCCCGCCCCCCCCTACCCCTCGATCCGGCGCTTTCTCCTCGATCTGCCGCCGAAGAACTGGGCTACACCTTCCTGCCCTGCGTCCTGGTCGGTCTCAGCCGTGCCCCCCAGTACGTCACCCAGTCACCCGCCCAACCCACCGACCTCTGGGCCGATCAGGTAGATGCTCTGGTCATCCCTGCCAGCACCTGTGGGGGCAGCGCCGTTCTCAGTCTCAGCCAGTCCCACACCCCGATCATTGCCGTCCGCAACAACACGACCCGCATACAGGTACCACCAGAGGGATTGGGAATTAGGGCGATCGCCGTCGAATCCTACCTGGAAGCCCTGGGTGTCCTGGTCACCCATCGGTCGGGCGTCCACCCCCAGGCTCTGCTGCCAAACATCAGCCAAATTCGTCCTCTGGCAAAGGGA
>JBIKWV010000080.1:0-9992 GCA_044356135.1 Elainellaceae cyanobacterium | reverse complement strand
TGTCAGGGGTGCCGATGCACCATCGTGGCGCTGGCCTGATCCACCGGCATCAGGATCACCTCGTTAATATTGACGTGGCTGGGACGGGTAGCGCAGAACAGCACGACATCAGCAATATCCTCAGCGGATAAGGGCGTGACGCCCTGATACACCTTGCCCGCTCGTTCTGTATCGCCGTGGAACCGAACCTGGCTGAACTCCGTTTCAACCATGCCGGGATCCACAGAACTGATGCGAACCGCCGTTCCCAGTAAATCCATCTTTAAACCTTCCGAGAGGGCGCGGACGGCGGCTTTGCTTGCGCAGTAAACATTGCCGCCCGGGTAGGTCTGGTGTCCGGCGATCGACCCTAAATTGAGTACATGACCCCGATTGCGGCTCACCATCCCTGGTAAGACTGCACGGGTGACGTAGAGCAAGCCTTTGACATTGGTGTCGATCATTTCCTCCCAATCCTGGATGTCACCCTCGTGCAGCTTATCCAGTCCCCGGCTCAGCCCCGCGTTGTTCACCAGAATGTCGATGTTCTGCCAGTCGGGAGGCAGCGATTGGAGGGTAGATTCGACCTGGGGGCGATCGCTCACATCCAGCGCCACCACATGAATGGGAACTGCGTATGCTTTGGTTAACTGATCCGCCAGTTCCTCCAGTCGATCGAGCCGTCGCGCCGCCAGAATCAGTTTCGCTCCTGCTGCCGCAAATGACCGGGCGCAGGCAGCCCCAATCCCGCTACTGGCACCTGTGATTAAAACGATCTGATTTTGAATTGAGGTCATAGATGTTGCACTTCTTGTCCTGGGGAGAAGGTGCAGAGGTGGAACCCCTGCGTGGGGGCAACGCCCCCATCCCCCCACCTGATGCTGATGAAACCCGCTGTAGAGTCGCAGTAGGCTCAGCTTTTAGCTTATACCGGATCTGACGTGATCTTCATGACTCTCGACGGGTGTGTCGGTCGGCCTCGACAAGAATGACCAGCGCTTTATCCAGATCTCGAACTTTGATCTCGCGCAGGGCAGTCAGGTACGAGTGGATCAGTGTGAACAGACCAGTTTTTTGACTCCAGGTGGCCTTGCTACCTGCGCTTGGATAGCAGATTTTCTTCCCTTATAACTGGACTTTTGACTATTTTTTCTGCAATGCCGCGAAACGCCCTCGCAGAGGGCGTTTCGCGGCATATTTACTTTTAGCGCCGATTTTTTCTGAAACGCTGACGGAGTCAGCGTTTCAGAAAAAATTGGCGCAATTTAGTCAAAAGTCCAGTTATAAATTTCTTATAAATTTTTCTAGGCTCTGGTTTAGGTTCCAAGCGGGAAACAGGGAACTGTCCTCTCTTGCATTTACGGGCCTTGCCTCGTTTTGCATATCGGCCTCATTTTGGTGTGAAAGGGCTACAGAAGTTTCACCCCCACGCAGAGGTTACTGCCCCTGCACCTTCGGAGTCGCTTAGCTGCGATCTCCAGGGCTACAGAAGTTTCACCCCCACGCAGAGGTTACTGCCCCTGCACCCCCGTACCGCAACAGTGTGAAAAACACCATAGAACGCAGGAATACCGCTATTTTTATTTGCTTGTGTAAGGAGTATTTATGAATTTTGTACCAAACGCTCAGCGATTCTGCTTTTCTCTTGGCTTTTTCCTGGGAGCGATCGCCCTCAACACTTTACCTGCTAAAGCAGAAACCGCAGGTGCAAATTCAGCGACGATTCCTCTACAGCTATTTGGGGGTTGGGGTGAACCTGGGGCTGACCGGAGAAACGCCTCTGTCAGAGACAAACTTTACGGTCTACAGCAAAATTCTCCTCACTCCCTCTTTATCCCTGCGCCCGTCGGTCATCATTGGCAACAATGCAGAATTTTTAATCCCGGTCACCTATGACTTCTCGCGGGCACCGATCGGGGAAGGCATTCCGCGGGTTGTGCCATTTCTGGGTGGCGGTATCGCCATCTTAACGGGTGATACCAGCGAAGTTGATCTGCTGCTGACCGGAGGGGTAGACATCCCCCTGAGCCGTCAGCTCACGGCAACTGCAACCCTGAATCTTACCCCCTTCAACTCCTTTGACGTGGGGGTTCTACTGGGGCTTGCCTACAACTTTGACTCCCGCCTCTCGGTTGTCCGTGCGGCGGCGGTGAACCCGGAATTCCAGCGGCCCCGCCGACCCAATCCCAGCTACATCGGGATTGGTGGCAATATCGGTATCTCTGGCAGCAGCTCGTTAGGTAACAGCAGTTTTGCGGTGATCGGCAAAGTCGCCCTGACCGATTATGTGTCGATTCGCCCTTCGATATTCATTGAAGACAACGCCACCTTCCTGATCCCTGCCACCTATGATTTTCCGTTGATTCGGACGGAGTTCATCAGCCTTGCACCCTATCTGGGGGCGGGTATCTCCTTTTCTACCGGGGACGACAGTACCGTTGACGCTGTACTGACCGGTGGCGTCGATATTCCGATCACCTCTGGTCTGGCGGCTACCGCAGCGATTAACATCACGCCCTTTGATGGGTTTGATTGGGGGGCGATGGTTGGGCTTGCCCTGACATTTGGCAGCTTCTAAGTTGAGCAGGGCCAAAATTTTGAAACCCCCTGAGCAGCACTGTTGCTCAGGGGGTTTTAGCTTGACCTGATGTGAGAAATAGAAATAGGCCGCAGGAGAGAAAGGCCACACCCCTCACCCCGCTTCATATTCGCTATAGTGGGGAGGCGTTACAAAGTGAGATTAGCCTTTCACACAAACCACCTGCTTCAGGGTTGCCACCACCTCCACCAGGTCAGACTGGTTCGCCATGACCTGGTCGATCGGCTTATAGGCTCCCGGAATTTCATCCAGAACGCCCGCATCCTTACGGCACTCCACCCCCTGGGTCTGCTGGATCAGGTCCTCCAGCGTGAAGTGGATTTTTGCCTTGTTGCGAGACATCAGGCGTCCTGCCCCGTGGGAGCAGGAGCAATAGCTAGCTGCATTGCCCTTGCCCTTGACGATGAAGGACTTGGCCCCCATCGAGCCGGGGATAATTCCGTAGTCGTTCTCCTGCGCCCGCACTGCGCCCTTACGGGTGACGTACACCTCCTCACCGAAGTGGACCTCCCGCTCAGCGTAGTTGTGGTGGCAGTTGACTCGCAGGCCGGGAGTGAAGGATTGACCGTTGGCCAGGTGCTTTTCCAGAACCCGCTGCGATCGCGCCATCATCACTTCCCGGTTCACCCGCGCATAGTTCTGCGCCCACTGCAAATCGCGCCAGTACGCATCGAACTCCGCCGTTCCCTGCACAAAGTAAGCCAGATCTGGGTCAGGCAAATTCTCCTCCGCCAGCTTTGCCAGTCCCTTCGCCGTCTCAATATGGCGCTGCGCCAGCACGTTGCCGATGTGACGAGAGCCGGAGTGCAGCATCAGCCACACCTGTTCCTGCTGATCCACGCAGACCTCGATGAAGTGGTTGCCACCACCGAGGGAACCCATTTGCTTCAGCGCCTTCGCCTCCAGGGATTGTACCCCTGCGTGCAGGTGCTTGAAGTCCTGCCAGCCCTGCCAGTTGAGCACCTGCCCATCGGCATCATCGTTTTCATTGAAGCCAACGGGAATCATCTTCTCAATGTCCCGACGAATCTGGGGCAGTTTGCCCTCAAGCTGATCCGCCACGAAGGGCGTCTTAATCGCGCACATCCCACAACCGATGTCTACACCCACCGCAGCGGGGACGATCGCATCTTTGGTCGCCACCACCGACCCCACCAGAGCACCTTTCCCCAGATGCACGTCGGGCATCAGCGCCACGTGCTTGAAGACAAAGGGCAGGGAAGCGACATTTTTCGCCATTTTTGCTTCTTCCGGTCCCAGGTCATGGTTTGCCCAGGAGAGCACGGGTTTGGTGGTCGAGAGATTCAACGGTTCGTAAGGCATGGTTTCGTGTCCTTCTTTTCTCTTTCGTTTGATGCTCTCAATCTAGAGGCAGCAACTTCCCACAGGCCAGAGATGGGGGCGATCGCGCAAATCGGCACCACCTCTGAATTCCACACTCAGTAGAAACCATTTACCTGAGGGATTCCCCTGGCTTTTCGGGGAGAATGTAGGTTAGAACCGACAGACACTCCCTGAGTCTATTCTTTGCAGCGCCTCCCTGATCATGGCACGCCCCAGCTACGGCCCCGAAGCCAAAAAGCGATCGTTTCATCTGTTCACCGCCCTCCTCGACTACGCCAACGACGAGCTGGACGGCGACGAGAAAGCGCTGGACACCCTCCGCCCCCAGATTCAAACCCACTGGCAAACCGAACAGCGGCTGGTCGTCCGCACCAAAGTCCGCTTCCTGGAAGCCCTGACAAAACTGACCCATACTCCCCTCAACGCAGAACAAATTAAAGAAGCCCTGCGGCGATTTGAGGATTTTCTGGAGATTCTGGACGACAACCGCCCCAACAAAGGCGGCTCCGAAGTCTGGCACTTCACGCTAAAGTTGTGGCACAGAAGAAGCGATCGCCCCTCCAATCTTCAGCAATTTGACCGGGAATGGGAATGTCGTCGTCCGCAGAAGTCCAGACAGGTGGTGGGGAGCGGGGGAGTGGGGGAGTGGGAGAGTGGAGGAGAAGAGGGAAAGAAGGAAGAACCAATGCAGGTGGGAATCATCTCCAACTCCCACCCTCCTACCCCCCTACCCTTTCACTCTCCCACCCTCCTACCCTCCCCCAACTGGCTTGAGCTTTGCCGCGAGATCCTGACAGCCCAGCAGTGCGATCGCCTCACGGTCAATCCTTTGACCGTCAACACTGGCCTTGCCTTTGGTCTGCATGAACTCTACCTCCCTCTGGGACTGGTTGAGCGCAAACTAGAGCGGGATGAGAGGGGGGAGTCCGATGAATCTGAGACCTATCTTTCTCTGGAACAATTCTTCGATCGCTTGCAGTCGGACGACAGAAAACGAGTGGCCATTGTCGGAGAACCTGGTGCAGGCAAAACTACCCTCCTGCAAAAAATCGCCACCTGGCTTCTGGAACAGCAGGCGCTTCCCATTTGGATCTCTCTGGCTGACTTGCAGGGTGAGACGCTGGAGAACTACCTGCTGAACGATTGGCTAAAACAGGCGACGCGAAAAATTAGCGTTCCGGTGGCATTACAGGAAGCACTGGCTGAACAGTTCCAGCAGGGGCGCGTCTGGCTGTTGCTGGATGCGATCGACGAGATGGCCATTGATGCCGGAGTCGCTCTCACCAGTCTGTCCCGTCAACTCAGGGGATGGGTTGCCGATGCCAATGTTGTCCTGACCTGTCGGCTGAACCTGTGGGACAACGGCAAGAACGTTCTGCTGGATCATTTCACCACCTACCGCAATTGCAACTTCAGCGACGGAGGAAAAGACAACGAGAGTCAGGTCGAACAATTCATTGATCGCTGGTTTCAGGAACAGCCACAGCTTAGCTCAGGTCTCCAGCAGGCGCTCAACGACCCGAAGCGAAAGCGGGTGCGACAGGCCGTCAAAAATCCTCTGCGGCTGGCGCTACTCTGCCGTACATGGTCCCTCACCCAGGGTAGTTTGCCCCATACCAAAGCGCTTCTGTACCAGCAGTTTGTCGAGACGATTTACGAATGGAAACAGGATCGTTTTCCCACGGCGATCGCCCAACGACACCAGCTTAATCGGGTGCTGGGGCAGGTTGCGCTCCGGGCACTGATGCAGCCAGCAACCCGATTTCGCCTCTCGCACTCCTTCACCCAGAGCGCGTTTGCCGAATCGCTGGAGTTGATGCCGCTGGCGCTGCAATTGGGTTGGCTGAATCAGGTGGGCATTTCCACCACCACCGGGGAAAAAATCTACGCTTTTTATCACCCCACATTTCAGGAATATTTTGCGGCGCAGGCCATCTCAGACTGGCGGTTTTTCTTTGACCCCACCCACCACTTTCCGATGTTCAGTCCTCAATGGCGAGAAGTCATTCTGCTCTGGTTGGGCAGAACCGATATTGTTGCCGCAGAAAAGGAGGCGTTGATTGAGGCACTCACCCATTTTGAAGATGGCTGTGGGGGGTTCTACTCATACCGTGCCTACCTTCTGGCGGCGATCGGACTGGCAGAATTTCCCACCAGTTTCCAGGCAGACTCAATTCTGGCGCAACTGGTGGAATGGCGCTTTGGCCCGTTGGTGCCCTATTCACTGGCGGAAGGCGCAAGAGTAGCACTCCTGCAAACCGATCGCACCCTGGCCATTACCACTCTGGAACAGTTCCTCCAAACGGCTGAAAATCCCTTTGCTCGCTGGCAGGCTGCCTACAGTCTGGGTAAAACGCTGGATCCGGGGAGTCCTGTGGCGATCGCCACCCTCACCCAACTGATCGATACCTTAGAGAACGAAACCCTCCGTCTCCAGGTGATCGAAAGTCTGGAGAAAGTTGACCCTGGCAATCCGCTGGTGCTGAAGTTTCTGGATCACATTCTGGAGTCCACCCAGCAGACCTCAATCCGCCGTCGAGCGGCCTACAGGTTAGGCAAAATTCAGCCGGGGTGTGCAAGGGCGATCGCCATCCTGGAACAGCTCATTCACTCAACGACCCATCCGACCCAGCGGTTGCGCACGGCGGAGAATCTGTTGGTGATCGACCCTGAGAATGAGGTCGCAAATCATACGATTCAATCAACGCGAAAGAAAACGGGAAAAACAAGCCGTAAACACCTGGGGAAAGCAGCAGAGAGCCAAACAACTGATCAATTTGTGAAATCCCTGGAGCAACGGTTGGCAGTTGCCAGGGATGCGGCCAGCCAGCGACGAATTGCTTACCGTCTCGTAACGCTACAACCGGGTCACCCTGGGGCGATCGCCTGTCTGCTGCAACTCCTGCAACAGCGGAATCTGACGCTCTATAAACGCATTGTTGAAGACCTGAAGGAAGGATTGCTTGATCACCAGTGGGCCGATGCTGTGGCTCAAGTTTGCGGTCTATTTGCAAATCTAGATTTGCCCATTACTCAAGAGCATTCTCCACAACTGCACGAGTGCCACAAATTATTGTGGTACTGCGCTCAGCAGATGCCGTATTTAGAGTTCGCACGCACCTGGAGATGACGTGGACTTTTGACTATTTTTCCTGAAATTCCGCGAAACGCTCTCGTAGAGAGCGTTTCGCGATGTTATAGGAAAAATAGTCAAAAGTCCAGTAAGTGGTAGCAAAGAAGAATGGCTTCATCAGTCTTTACCCAGCAGTATGAGAAATTTAGGCAGCTACTTGGGCAGTATCGCCAGTCCCGAGCGATGACTCAGGTTCAACTTGCAGAAGCTCTAAACTGTCCACAATCTTTTGTTTCAAAGTATGAGAGCGGGGAACGCAAGCTTGATTTAATTGAATTTCTAGAAATTGCAGCGGTTCTTCAGATTGATCCTTGTGAACTGATTAAAAACATTCGCAGTGAAGCCCTGCCTGAACCGACCATTATGGATATCTGGAAGTTAACGGCAGAGGAACTGACCGTTTTACTACAGGAGAATCCCAGTCTCAGAGGTATGCTTTTCGACTATATCGCCGAACTAAAGCTCAGGGAAATGATTTCTGCTGTTCCTGGAATCAAGGCGTTGAAGAAATTTGACGATCACGATCGCAAAAAGAAAGGAGATCTTCACATTGTTTACCACGACCGTGCCTTCAGCGTTGAGGCTAAATCACTACACACAAATCAGATTCGTTTTGCTTCAGAAAGACAGGTTTGGTCGGGTAAAGCTCAGGTCGATGCAAGCGATAGTCGGATTGTAATTCTGCCGGGTGGTAAACCGCTGAAAACAACTCTTCTTCTCAGAGGAGAGTTCGATATACTCGCTGTCAATTGCTATGAATTCAGCAAGAATTGGCAGTTTCAATTTGCCAGGAATCAGGACCTCCCATATTCCTCCTACCGTAAATACAGTAGTGAGGAGCAGAAGGCTTTGATCTCCAGCCTTATATCTGTAACCTGGCCTCCCCAAAAGCCTTTTCGTGCTGATCTCAAGTCCTTACTAGACGAAATGTTGGCAGCGGGTGAAGGTTCTGATCCTGCGGATTTAGACCCGGATCTATCAATTGATATCAGACCCTAATTGACTGATACAGCGCTTTGCAAGCGCATGAGGTACAACGTTTTTGTTGAGAGCCGCGCTCACCATGGCTCTCCCATGAAAATTTGTGGTTTGCCGGAGCGCGGAGCGTTGTATAGCAATTCTCATTGATATGAGAGGGGGGTGTGGGGGTGCCCCCCCACGCAGGAGGCATTTCCCCCTGCACCCCCGTACCTCACCAGCGTGAGAAACGTTATATCAGATCTTTTTGACAAAAACCAGAAAGTATGAATGATTCTTTCTGGCGTGTACCTGCTGCTTTAGCCTACTGACACAGGGTTTGTTGGCGCGTACAATAACAAATAAATCTTTTGTATAAAACCCCTGCGTTTCATAGTTATTGATAATTTCGACATGAGTTAGCCATTGTTTACCAGCGCTGACCTCATCCTGACATTTGACAATCAGTATTCCATCTTTTCTTAAAACTCGATAGGCTTCTCGACCAGCCCTGAAGTACATATCTGTGACTGCACCATGCCATTTCTTGATGCCGACATTTTCGGTATCTTCATCCCCATTAGAGTAAGCACTGGAAAAAGCAGAATGAGTCCCTGAACCTGCTTTTGTTGTGCCTTCTCTTCGGTAGAATCCCTCCATGTAAGGCGGATCTAGAACCACACAGTCAACCACGCCATCTTCATAGGGCAGTTTGCGGCAATCAACTCCCATTGAAATGTCAGTCACCAGTAGTTTGTACTGATTTGGCGGTACATTCCGCCAGCAGCCCCCCTTTCCCCAGGTAACATCTGCAACAGTCGAACCTTCTGGAACATGAAGCCTCAGAATCTCGAGGAAAACGTCAGCGTTGCCTGTCGCATAAGCCAACATCACAACGAGCTACGAGCTAACTGATTCGATCAGCACCTGATTCAACTTACCGCTGCGAAATCCCTCCAGGTCAAGGGTAACGTACAGGAAACCGTAGGACTGGAGCGCCGCCACCAGTGCGGTCAAATCCGTGTGGGTAACAAACTCCTGGATCTGCTCGGCGGGTAGTTCAATCCGGGCGGTGTCCTTCTCCGATCGCACCCTCAACGTCTTCAAGCCCAACTGTCGCAGGTAGCGCTCTGCCCGCCCCACCCGCTGGAGCTTGGCCACGGTAATTTCTTCTCCGTAAGGAAAGCGAGAGCTGAGGCAGGGCTGGGCGGGTTTGTCCCACCAGGGGAGGTTCAGCAGGCGGGAGATTTCGCGCACCTCCAGTTTGGTGATGCCCACCTCGGCTAAGGGCGATCGCGCCCCCCGTTCTTTTGCCGCCTGGATACCCGGTCGATAGTCGTGCAGGTCATCGGCGTTGACGCCATCCACCACATAGGGATAGCCGCGCTGCAGGGCCAGGGGTTTCAGGGTGTCGTGCAGCTCGCTCTTGCAAAAATAGCAGCGGTTGACAGGATTCGCCGTGTAGTTGGGGTTCTCCATCTCGTGGGTCTGAACCACCTCGTGGGTAATCCCCATCTCCGCCGCCTGGATACGAGCGTCCTCCAGGTCTTCCGGCAGCAGTGAGGGGGATTCTGCCGTCACGGCCAGGGCGCGATCGCCCAGCACATCCACTGCCACCTTAGCCACCAGCGTACTGTCGATGCCCCCGGAGTAGGCGATCAGTGCCCGATCCATCTGGGAAAACAGCGATTGAAGTTGCTCCAGTTTGTGCGTCACCATAGTTCGTTGCAATGCCTGCCCTGTCACGATTTTGCCAGCGGAGGGAACCCGACCGAGTTCCCGGTTTGTTCTCCTAGCCTAGCGAATTTTGCGCTGCTCATTTAGGGCGGGAAAGTACGGTGCGCTGCGCCGCCCTTTCCCGCCCTCATCATCCCGCAAGGCGGCAGCTGAATTTTGCACCAGGGCACAGTTAAAAAACTGAATAAGAGCTTGCGATAAAATCTGGAGTTTTGACTATTGTTTCTATAATGCCGCGAAACG
>JBIKWV010000957.1:0-2769 GCA_044356135.1 Elainellaceae cyanobacterium | reverse complement strand
CACCCTAAATTCCTCTCCCTACCTGGGAGAGGGACTTCAATCCGGTTCTCCTTCTCCCTTAATGGGAGAAGAGGTTGGGGGATGAGGGCCAGTCCCTGAAAAAGTGTCCGAAGTATTGTACTGAGCACATCGAAAAACTGCTTACAGATTGGAACCTCGATTAATCGAATTTTACTTTGCGTCTCTCATTCTAGTGAGTATACATTCTGGGAGAGAAACTCAGTTGCTCTCCCAAAATGTGTGTTTTATAAACGTTCGCAACACTATAGAACTGTTTAGAAGCAATGAGTAAGCAGGTGCCACAGATAGTGATCAATTCTGAATTAAAATCTTGGTTCCAAATCCCAAGACAACGTGTTTCAACGATGTCTTAGATTTAAGGATTCAGTGAAATTATGTACATTTTCTCTATGTAAAATCAAGGTTTTCTTGGTTTAATATAGCAAGAGGCTTGCGTACAATATTGTGTAAGTGCTTTATACAGCGCTTTGCGCTGAGATAGAATCAAAGATTTTGTTGAGAGCCGCGCTCCGCGCGGCTCTCAACAAAACCTTTTTACCACACGCGCTTGCAAAGCGCTGTATGGCAATCCTAAGTCGGTTGTGAGAAGCGGGGATGGGGCGGTGCCCCCACGCAGGGTTTCCACCCCTGCACCCCTCTCACAAATCCAATAAGATTGCTATATCTCCAGATTTCCAAACAGTGGGTGTTTAAGGGGACTGCTGCAAAGTCTTTATCCATCAAATTGGACACATGCAATTGGGCGTGCTGAGCTTTCGAGTATTGATCCAGAGGTTGAATCAAGCCATACAGCAAGTGCCTCAGGATAATGTAAAGAAAATAAGGGCATTGTCATTTTTGAGCTGGAGACAAATTTTAGCCCAAGGGGAACTTCAATGAATATCTGGAAAGCGATTGCCCGATCCGCTCAGGGATTAACCCACCAACAGACGGGGCAACCATGTCAGGACTATGCCAGATATGCGATCCTCCCAAATGAAACTTTGATAGGAGCAGTGGCTGGCGGGTCAGACAGTGCCAATTTCGCCTATTTTGGAGCGGTTCTAGCGGCTGAGAGTTCCCTTAGAACTTTAGAAGAGTACCTGTATCAAAATCACGGGCAAATTCCCTCGAGTCAAGAGGGTAGCCGACAATTATTTATTTGTTTGTACCACGATGCGCTTATCCAGATTGAAAAGATCGCTCGAATTCATCGGTGTGAGGTCAAAGATTTTGCCTGCACACTGCTGGTATTTGTGGCAACTTCCCAGGGAATGTTGGCAATGCAAATTGGGGGTGGATTGCTGGTCGTGCGGCAGGCCCATGGAATGTACCACCTCTTGTTTCAAGCTGTTCAGAAGCAGTTAGCTCACCCAACAATATTTGTCACTTCAGAGAATGCGTTTGAGGCGATGCAGGTGCGCGTGCTGCAAGTCCCCCCTGTGTTTATGTGTGCTGCGACAGACGGGTTGGAGCGGGTGGCTCTTCGTCTTCAGGATTGGACACCTCATGCCTCCTTCTTTCGTCCCCTGGAGGACTATCTGACAGCAACCCTCGACCCGGAGCGATCGCCTGAATATCTGGAGCAATTTCTGGCATCGAATTGGCTGAGTCAATGGACAACAAACGACAAAACGATACTGCTAGCACAGCGCAGGTCAGTGGATGGGCACTATCGGCAGTTTAAGACGACAGAAAACGCACCGGACAGTCGCTTAAATGGAGGTTATCGCCAACAGAGTTGACGAGGTAGCCTGGCGCACGGCTCGCAAATAATGGAGAAAATTGCTTTCATCTTAGAGCAGCGTTTCCTCGGATGTATTCACGAATAGATTCGTTTAACCTAATAAATTTCCATTCGCATCTTGCGATACACACTTTATTAAGCCGCCGCTTTGCGACGGCTTTTTTGTATTGCCAGAGGCGTGGAGAGATTGTGGAGTTGCGACTCATTCCTGCGGGTGGATAGTGTGGGTTTGAGAAAGAAGCGATCGCCACAAATACTGCTAAACGAGTATTTTGCGAAGAAGTGTAACAATTTGCATAATTTTGGGCTGTTCCCTTAATAAGCCCTATAGAGGGATCTCCCGGCGTTATGTCAGGTGCTGACGTAGCGTTGTCCCTCTGAAGATCCCGAAAGAGTCCCTCCCTTGCAATCAAGTGGAGTAGGGCGTTGAAGGTCATTGATCTCCGTCTTCTCCAGTCTGCCTGGAAAGCGCACATAAGGCAGAAGACAGATTCGGTGTTTCTAAACAACAGCCAGGTATTGTAACAATTTGCAGTTGCCAATAATGAACAAGCGCCGCCTACCTGAACAGGATTACTTGAGATCGCAGTGTCCCCTTACCTCTCGGTTCGGAGAGCATCACTCACTCTTGATTGATCTTTTGCCAGCGTATTAGAAACTGAATGTGTGAACTGAACTGTCGCCTGGTTGCATTAGTGCAGCAGGTGTGTCATCATGCCCCCCGCAGTGAAGCGCGTCAGCGCAGCCTCACCCAACTGATTCGACTGATCACCCAATCTGGGCAATTGTGGCGTGATCCTAGCCTCGGTTACGAGGATGCATTGCAGCAGACCTGGCTTTATGTCTGCCAGAACCTCTGTGAAGCGACCACCGCCCAACCCTATGACCCGGAACTGAGTAGTCTGCTGACGTGGATCAATAACTACCTCAGAGGACAGTTGCAGCTGTATCAGCAGCGGCGGCGGCGGGAGCAGCATCGCTACCACTCAATCGATGCGTTAGACACAAGCTATCCACTCGAT
>JBIKWV010000956.1:0-2770 GCA_044356135.1 Elainellaceae cyanobacterium | reverse complement strand
GAACAATTTCCTACTCCTATTGGTTAAATCTTTCTGGATGTGTTTCTGCTCGCTGCCGAACTCACAAATTGCAATCTAAACTACAAATCAGCTTCACCAGATCCCATTCATCTATTACCCATCCTCAAAAGGAGCCTGTCATGAAAACTCCTCGCTGGCGGCAGGCCGTCGCCGCTCTCCTCCTGGTTCTGGCACTGGTCACCACCGGATGTACCAGAACTGATAACTCTCCCTACGCGCAGGTGCAGAAAGAGACCACCGAGCGAGGGGCTGCCCCCGCTGTGGCGAAGGATGCTGAGCAGGGCAGCAGCTTTAACAAGTTTTTTCCTAAGGACCAGCAGGGCTACAACGTTGTCTTTACCCAGGAGAAGAAAGGTTTTGCCGAGGCCAAGCTGAAGCAGGACGGCAAGGATGTGGCGATGCTCTCGGTATCTGACACGACCAGTACACCACAGGCCGCACAGAAGTATCAGTCCAGTACTGAAAAACTGGCTGGCTTCCCGGTGATGGACATTGGCAGCACTCAGACCGGGGTGCTGGTGGGCGATCGCTTCCAGGTCAAAGTGCAGTCCCGCGATGCTGCCTTTACCAAAGAAGACCGCCGCACCTGGCTGCAAAAATTTGACCTGAAGGGAATTGCGGGTCTTAAGTAGATTCCAACCAGAGGAAAGCAAAGGCGAACTCATTCCCAAATTCTCAATTCCCCCGAAAACCATTAAGGGTCTCAAGCATGAGCAAACCAATTTATCAACTGGTGGATGAACTGCCCAACGGCGGTCTGACGGTGATGGCGCTGCGATCGCTCGATTTCGTCATCCCCGGCCAGTGGCAGAACCTGATCGGGTTCAATAACACTATCAAAGCCGTCACGGGCGAAACGGATGAAGCCTTCGTCCAGCAAATCGGCGAACGCGCCATCGCCCTGTTTAACGACAAGTCTCAGGGCTATCAGCGGGCGCTGTGGCTCTACCAGACCGTAGATAGTGCTGCCGGGGCGTTGGGTGCCGCAGCGATGGCCAACAAGGTGGGACAGGACATCTCCTTTCTGGGATTCCTGGACAAGCTCACCCCCAAACCAGAGAAGGCCCAGAGCATCGACCTGACTGTCAAAACCGTGGTCGAACTGGTGGCTTTTTGCCAGATCAACGGCATTCCCGGCGACAGCATCGGTGACTTCCTGGGGGCATTGGGCGACTACGGCGGCGAGTCCCTGATGCGAATGGCGGCCCTGGTTTGCTTTGACGGTCTGGTGCCGCTGGGGCCAGACTTCATTCTTAAGGGTCTCTCAACGGTTCAGAACCTGACGCCGAAGGAACTGGAGCAAAACCAGACCTTCAAAGGCGTGAACGAACTCATCCCCGGCAGTAATTCCGAGGGCAAGTTGGGCTTTATTAACCAGAGCTTTGATTCCGTGAAAGACTGGATGAGCGGCTTTGTCTCGTCCCACAATCTCACCCAGGAGAGCGTGATCGACAACCTGACGCAGTTTGTGGATGTCTCAAAGGACAAACTCGACTACCTGGGTGCGTTCCTCGACATCAGCGTCAAGTACTACACCCACACGGGGATTCAGACGCTCGCCCGTCGTCTGATCGAACGCGCTGCTGCTGAAATCTAACTGTGCAATAGAAAAAGGGTTCCGTCAGCTTTGTTGACGGAACCCTTTTTCTATTGCACAGTTTCACTAGTGGGTCATTTGCTTTGCTCATAGCTATACCTCTGTGGGGTGGGCGTCTCGCCCGCCCAGATGGGCAAGATGCCCGTCCCACAAATGAATGGCAATGCTCATGCCAAATGACCCACTAGTTGAACAGCTCAGCCGACACATTGAAAAATTCGCCCAGCGCTTTTGCTTTTCTACCTTCTGATCCGGATGCAATCAAAACAGGATCGTTTGTTCATTCATCCCCCAAATCAGCCCCTTGAGCCACAGCATGGAAGCGGAGAGATACTACCAGATTCTTGACATTCAGCCGGGAGCATCAGACGCCGAGATTAAACAGGCGTATCGAGACCTGGCGAAGGTCTGGCACCCCGATCGGTTTATTGATGATCTGAGGTTGCACCAGAAGGCGCAGGAGAAGTTAAAGCAAATTAACGCCGCCTACGATTTTTTGCGGGCTTACCAGACTCAGGAATTGGAGGAAGGGGAACGGAAACCAACCGTTGGGGCGATCGCCCTCCACTCCGACCGATTGGAAAAACTGCTGGAGCTGAAGGACTTCAAGAATGCGGATTACGAAACCAAGCGGCTTCTGCTGGAACTGTCTGGTCGATCAAAGGAAGGATGGCTGCGCCCGGAAGATGTGAAAAGTTTGCCGATAGAGGCGCTGCTGGTGATCGATAAACTCTGGATTCGATATAGCAGTGGTCGCTTTGGCTGGAGTGTTCAGAGTCAAACCTGGTGCAGCCTGGGCTGCGATTCATCACCGGATATGCAGGCGCAAACGCTGAGCGAACTGAAATTTGGGAAAGCAGTTCGCTGGTGTAGTAGTACATGGCTCACTCCGTGGGATGCCTTTGACTACAGTTCTCGTTCGCCCAGGGCCAGTTTGCCGAGGGAATATATTTTTGCCCTGAGTGGGTGGCAGAGCTATTCCAGAGGATGGTCTGGTTACCTGCTGTGGCGATTTGATGAAGTCTTTCTCAAGTTGTGGTAGAGACTTATAGCGCTTTGCGGTTGGATAAGGTACAGATTTTTGAGAGAGAGCCGCGCGGCGCGCGGCTCTCTCTCAAAAATCTGTACTTCACTAGAGCGAGAAACGCAAAA
>JBIKWV010000955.1:0-2773 GCA_044356135.1 Elainellaceae cyanobacterium | reverse complement strand
CATTGATAAGCCAGGGAATTTTCAGCAATGAAATTACCTGCGTAGTGTGGGCAATTCCCCCCACTACGCTGGGGGAGTTACCCACACTACGGGTATCTTCGTTTGCGGAAATTCCTTAGAAGTGAATCTGGTTTATTTCTAATGGAGCAGTTGCTATACAGTAAAGCTCGTCGTTGTTTATACTGCAACCCGTAGATCTACAGATTCTGGAAAAACTACTTTCCCAGTTTTAGTTGGATGCTCGGATTGAGAAACCGCTGCCCCTGAGCCACTATGTCATCAGGTCGCATCTATCACTACCACCATGGAACTTCTACTTACTACAGTTATCTTTTTGACTTCCGTCGTCTCCCATGTACTGCCGATTGCGCAAACTGACTTCGAAGCTAAAAATCCTCCCTGCAACGCCAGCTATCCTGAGTGCCGCTAGTTCAAAGAGCCTCAATCTGTGTGTTCCTGGGTGGTTCGATACAGTTTGCTTGATCGCTCGTTGGACAAGGGCACACTGCAAAAGCTTCGTGAATTGAACTGGAGAAACCGAGGCGCAATTTTGCTACGAATCATGACGATCGGGTTAATCCAGGAAAAGTTGGGTTTCATTTTATTAAATGGGGCGAGTTGGGAATTCTAAAGAACGGTTATGGGTGGCCGCAGCCAGGTGATTGATCTAAGATTGCTTTAGCTAAAGGGTGCTGCTCATTTTTGCAAAGTTTCTCACACCTTTGAGGTGAATTTGCCCAAACCGTTCTCCAGACAGCCTCAGGTTACCTCGCTGATCGCAAACATGCTACTCAAGCCTGTGAGTTTGCGGGTCAAGCTTTTGGTGGGTTTTAGCCTTGTGTTTAGTCTGGTGTTTGCCGGAGCATTCTACTGGTTCTACACCTACACGACTGAGAAGGTGATCGCCCGCCTCCGCACGGATATGCGATCGACCCTGACGGGAGCGATCGCTGGCGTCGATGTGGAAGAACTGATGTCGCTCTACGCGGAGGGCAAACCCAACGCTCAGGGATTCTCGGATGACCCCCGCTACCTGAATCAGCTCGCCTGGTTCTCCACAGTTCATTCGCTTGAACCCCGCGTCTGGCTCTACAGTTACGCCGTTGGCGATGCTATTCCCAAGCGCCGGATTGGGCCATCTGCCGTTGCCCCTGGAGAACCGGAGATTATCTACCTGGTCGATCTGTGGTCGCTGTATGACCCGGCCAAAGCTGCAAAATTCCTCCAGTCTGATAAAGCAGGGATTGCAGCGCGCCGTGTGTTGAAGGAAGGCCAGCTCTACGAAACTGAGAAGATTTATACCGACGAATGGGGCACCTGGCTCTCGGCATTCGCCCCCCTGCGGAACAGTCGCAACGAAATCGTGGCCATTTTGGGACTGGACATCGAAGCCGGGTATGTGCATCAGCTCCAGGAGGCGATTCGCAATCGGGTGTTTATCTCCTTCATTGCCACCTACAGCGTCTTCTTCTTGCTGATCTACGTGCTGTCGGGGATTTTGACCCGCCGTCTGCGGGAATTAACCCAATCTGCCAAACAAATCAGCGCAGGAGGCTACGCCGTCGATCTATCCTTCTCAAAGCCGAGTAACTTCCCCGATGAGATGAACACACTGGCAGATGTCTTCCAGACGATGGTGGACAGCATTCGCGTCCGGGAGCAGCTCATCCGGGACAGCAAACGCACGGAAGACGAAATGCGGCTGGCCCTCCAGGAGGAACGAGAACTCAACGAACTGAAATCCCGCTTTGTGGCGATGGTCTCCCACGAACTGCGCACCCCCTTAACGGTTGTCCGCACGTCACTGGAACTGCTGGAGCGCTACGGCCACATGGCCCCCGAAGCCAAGCGCCAGGAATACTACCAGCGCAGTCGTGCCTCCCTGGAAACGATGAACCAGCTGATCGAGGACGTGCTGGTGCTGGGTAAGGCGGAGGCCGGGAAGATGATCTTTAACCCGGAACCCCTGAATCTGGTGCAGTTCTGCCAGAACCTGGTAGACGAGATGCGCCTCAGCATCCACGGCAGCCACCCGATCGCCTTCCATGTCGGTGAAGCCTACGGTGAAGCCTTCCTCGACCCCAAACTGCTGCGATCGATCCTCACCAATCTGCTCTCAAATGCCGTCAAGTACTCCCCCGCAGGTAGCCTAATCGAGTTCATGCTGACCTGTAGCGATCGCTGGATCGTCTTCGAGATCTCCGACCACGGCATCGGTATCCCTCAGGACGATCAGCCCCGTCTGTTTGAGCTGTTCCACCGCGCCAGCAATGTGAACACGATTCGAGGCACAGGGCTGGGATTGGCGATCGTGCGTCAGTGTGTGGCGCAGCATATGGGTGAGATCACGTTTACCAGTCAGGAGGGATTGGGGACGACATTTGTGGTGAAGCTGCCGCTGCGGAAGGCGACGGTGCCAACGGTGGTGCCGAGTGAAATATGAATTGTAAGCACATATTAATCACGTATATTAATCAAATCCCAGATTCAAAAATGAAGTGCAACACCCTGGCTCAAGTACGCCACAACCGATCCGGGGAAAATTTCAATTCCGAAAGTCCCGCGATCGCGCCAGGAGCGGATCTTTAACCCCCTTTAACTTTTTTCCCAGTAGCCGCCTTCAGTGGCGGATTTGAGCGGGTGTTGCACTTCAAAATTGAATTGGCAATTATAACTGGACTTTTGACTATTGTTCCTGAGATGCCGCGAAACGCTCTCTACGAGAGCGTTTCGCGGCATATTTAATTTTAGCGCCGATTTTCTCTAAAACGCT
>JBIKWV010000954.1:0-2774 GCA_044356135.1 Elainellaceae cyanobacterium | reverse complement strand
AGATGTCATGAAGAACGATAAAGCGATCGAGCGAGGAGATATCGGGGAAAACCTGAATCACCGTTGCTCTTGTTAAAGACGGACTGCATTCCTGGTATATCCTATTTTGCAGCGTTCGGCGGCATTCGCCATCCGAGTTCGACCAAACAGGGCATCATGAGTTTGCCATAACAATGTCCTTTTGTAACTTCAAATACATATTTATCCCTTCCAAGTGTCCACAATCATATGCATCGAAATTGGTATCAATAAATTTCAGGTTGGTAATCCCATCGATCTCAGCAACTATCAACCGTTTTTCTGCAATCAGGGACATTGATCAGGATTAGGTAAACTTTCTCAATTCACCTAGCTTGAGGTTTAAATTTTTAAGCCTGCTCACGGTAAATCGAATCCTGTCAAGTTGCTGCTGATGGTTTAAGTATTACCCGTTCAGATACCAATCTCATACAGCCCTTTGCGCTGAGATAGAAACACAGTTTTGTTGAGAGCCGCGCGGGGCGCGGCTCTCAACAAAGACTTCACACTACACGCGCTGGCAAAGCGCTGTATCTCTCAGATGTAGACCCAGGAAAAGTAGACCTGGGATGCATCTCCTGACAATTCAATAGCTTCTAGGGTTCCGGTCTGATATTCAGACGACTGGTCCGAGAGAAGCAAGCCGATCAATGGGGTAGTGTTGCCCCAGACAAGCGGCTCCACGGCGGGATAAAAGCCCGGGAGAGACAGCAGCCGAAGGGCTGATGGACTCCCGGGCTTTTGATCTGTGTATACAGGCAACCAATCGTTTTCTTGCACTTCCATGGAGTAACCTTCATGACAGAAAATCCCCTATTTCAAAGTCCAGAGGCGAATGACCATCGCCCTTCGCAGGCCCAACAGGCTCTAGACCTGGAAGCACGGTTGCCATTGACGGGCTGGCAACAGGAGGTATCGCGGGGGCTGGAGTATGGGCTGGAGGCGGCAGAGAGCATTCGCGATCGCTCCATTCCCACCTTCTCTCGCGGCGAACTTCCCCACTTCGCAGGCATCAACACCTTTCTGAAAGCGCCTTACCTGGAGGATGTGCGCAAGGTCGGCGAGTATGACGTGGCGATCGTTGGAGTGCCCCACGACTCTGGCACCACCTATCGCCCCGGCACCCGCTTCGGCCCCCAGGGCATCCGCCGCATCTCTGCTCTCTACACGCCTTACAACTTCGAACTGGGCGTCGATCTGCGAGAGCAAATTACCCTCTGCGATGTCGGCGATATCTTTACGATCCCTGCCAACAACGAAAAATCCTTTGACCAGATTTCCAGGGGCGTTGCCCATATCTTCAGCTCAGGGGCGTTCCCGATTATTCTGGGGGGCGATCACTCGATTGGATTTCCCACCGTGCGGGGAGTCTGCCGCCATCTGGGGGACAAAAAGGTAGGCATTATCCACTTCGATCGCCATGTAGACACCCAGGAAACCGACCTGGATGAGCGGATGCACACCTGTCCCTGGTTCCATGCCACCAACATGGCAAACGCGCCTGCGAAGAATCTGGTGCAACTCGGTATCGGTGGCTGGCAGGTGCCCCGCCCCGGGGTCAAGGTCTGTCGAGAGCGGGCGACCAATATTCTGACCGTCACCGATATTACAGAAATGGGCATCGATGCCGCAGTAGAGTTTGCCCTTGAACGCGCCTTGGACGGCACCGACTGCGTCTATATCAGCTTTGACATTGACTGTATCGACGCAGGCTTTGTCCCCGGTACGGGCTGGCCAGAACCCGGTGGCTTGCTGCCTCGTGAAGCCCTGGCGCTGCTGGGCAAAATCATCCAGAGAGCGCCCGTGTGTGGCCTGGAGGTGGTCGAGGTGTCTCCTCCCTACGACATCAGCGACATTACGTCCTTGATGGCGACCCGCGTGATTTGTGATGCGATGGCACATCTGGTTCTGTCGGGCCAACTCCCACGCAAGGAGAAGCCTGCCTACATTCACTCCGAAGCCAATCTCCAGGTCGATATGGCCTGGACGTAGGAACCCACAGTTCTCGAACCTCCAGACACTGACCATGCACGAAACCGACATGACCCAAGCGCTCATCCTGACCATCCGCGACTGGTGGGAGGCTGAAGGCCGTCCTCAGATTTCGCGGGTGCATCTGACGGTGGGCAAGTTTACCTGCGTGGAACCCGTCAGCCTCCAGTTTGCCTTTGAGGTACAGACGCGCAACACCTTCCTGCAGGAAGCCCAACTCGAAATCCAGGAGGTTCCCCTGGTGGCCTTCTGCCATTCCTGCCAGCAAGAATACACCCCCGAAATCGGCAGTCAGTACACCTGTCCAGACTGTCGATCGCCCATGGAGGACATTCGTTCAGGTCGTGAATTAAAGATCGATCGAATCGAATATGCGATGGAGACGGCTGGGTCGGGCGATCGCACCGGGTAATTTCTGCGCTCTATAACGGGTGTGGCGATCGGTTTTTCAACTGCGGCCATTGGGGGAGGGCGTAGCATTCGGTCTTTACGTTGTGGGACTTCGTCAAAAGTTATCTGCCGAATGCTGCGCCCCTACCCACCCACGGTTCGACTACGCTCACCGCGCCGCCCATCCACCCATCCACCCCCTACCCATCCACCCCCTACCCATCCACCCATCCACCCATCCACCCCCTACCCATCCACCCCCTACCCATCCACCCATCCACCCCCTACCCATCCACCCGCTTACCCTCATGCACCAAACTTTCGACGCTGCCCTCGGAATCAATCTGCTCCACGCCAACCAAAAGGGAGCCGAC
>JBIKWV010000953.1:0-2779 GCA_044356135.1 Elainellaceae cyanobacterium | reverse complement strand
CAACCCGACCACCCCAAAACCACGGGGGCGGGTTGCGGGGGCCCCCCCCCCCCCGCCACACTAACCAGGCAAAGTTTTTCAACCAGGCAAAGTTCGCTTGGCGAACTACTAGTCTGTTAAGGCTAAAAGTTGTAAAGGGATGGAGGGGTTGCGCCTCCATTCTTAAGCTAACGAAGCAATGGATACAAAGAGGTTAATGAAATTGATGATGAACAAACCTGTGAATTCTTTTTTAATGATTTCTCTGGCAGCGATCGCCACCTTAGGAACAACCGTTGCCGTCAAAGCCGATACCGTCGATGCCCGCTGCGATATCTATCCCGCCGGACAGGATCGCGCCACTTCTTCGGGCCTCTGCACCTTTTCGCAACGACAGGGGGTGGTCGGCATTCAACTGCCCAATGGTCGGCGCTATGACCTGCGCCCCGTCGGCAACCAGCCAGCAAACTATGTTGACCAGAACGGACGGGCAGTTCGTCGGGATAACCAGGGTTTGGGCGATCGCGGTATTATTTTTCGTCTTCCCACTGAATCCATCTTCGTCTACTGGGACACCGCTCCCTATAGCCGCCGCCCCAGCACCCCGGCACCGAGTCGCCCGGTTCCGACCCCAGCCCCCAGTAACTCGACCGCAGCGCGAGAGCCATCTGCCCCTGAACGCACCTTTATGACTCCTCGCAATGACAATCAAATTGCGGTGCAAATTACCGATGGGGAATTCAACTTTCGTGGTGTTCTCACCCGCAGTTCTGGCAACATTTACATTGCTCAAGACCAGCAGGTGCGCGTGATCTACGACCGTGAGGCAGGACGGGTGGTGGTGATCAATGTGGTGACGGGAACTGAGTTTTATAACTATCCCTACCGAGATCCTCAAAGAAACACCAGCGAAGGGGCGTTATAAAAAAGCGGTTGTTTTTAGATGTGCCCCTCCATAGGGGGACACATCTAAAAACAACCAATCTAAACTTTTCCAGGTCAATTCCTATGAAACGCTTGCGTCGTATTTTACCGCTGGTGCTGGCGGCGATCGCTCTCACTATTACCGCCCGTGTCCACTCCATCCCGCCTCCACCCGAAGGGCCAGCCCGCAGCTATCCCACCGAATTTCCCCTCTCCGAACCCAACTACACCAGTAAACGGCCACGCGACTTCCGTCCGTTTGAATCTGCTCTGGCCAAGTTCTCCCCGGAACGGCGCAGGGTGCTGGACGGGCAACTGCTGGAAGCCACCGTGCCCAGGATGCAGGAATTGATGAAGCAGGGAGCGGTGACGGCTGAAGAACTGGTGGTCTATTACGTCGATCGGATTCGGCGCTATGACGTGAACCAGTTGAACTCGGTGATGGAGCTGAACCCGGATGCCCTGGCGATCGCCCGCAAGCTGGACGAGGAGCGCAAGCAGGGAAACCTGTGGGGTGCGATGCACGGCATTCCCGTTTTGATTAAAGACAACATCACCACGGGCGACAAGATGCACACCACGGCGGGGGCTGTTGCGCTGAAGGACTGGCGGGGCGATCGCGATGCTCAGTTAGTCAAAAACCTGCGCAACTCAGGAGCCGTGATTCTGGGTAAAGCCAATCTGTCGGAATGGGCGAACTATGTGGACCCCGCTATGCCCAGCGGTTTCAGCGCCCTGGGTGGACAGACCCGCCATCCCTACGGTTCGTTTGACCCTCTCGGCTCCAGTTCTGGTTCTGCGGTGTCTGTAGCAGCGAATTTGACCGCCGTCAGCGTGGGCAGTGAGACTCAGGGGTCGATTTTGAAACCTGCTGCTACGAATGGCGTTGTCGGACTGAAACCCACCCACGGATTGGTCAGCGGCGATTACGTCATCCCGCTGGTGGATTGGATGGATGTGCCGGGACCCATCGGTCGCACCGTAGTGGATGTGGCGACGCTACTGACTGCCGTTACCCGCACCGATGAGGGGGCTGAGGAGAATCCCGATCCCGCCGTAGCAGGACTCCAAGGCACCGACTTTACCCGATTCCTCAACCTGGCGGTAGCACGGCAGCGGCGAGTGGGCGTTGCAGCGTTTTCTGATGCTGCCCTGGCGGAGTTGGAGCGGACGATCGCCAACCCACCCCCCGGACTGGCCGTGGATCAGTTGCGGAGAGCGTTCAACGAAATCAAGGTACAAAATCGACTTGCAAAAAAGGCGATCGCCCTCCTCAAAGCGCAGCAAATTCCTGTTGTGGAGATTGATGCCAGAGCCGTGCCCCCGCAACCCAACGCAGATGAAGCACTCCGGTTTGGCTTTAAAGCATCTCTCAATGCCTTTTTAAAGACGCTACCCCGCCCACCTGTTGTTGCCCTGATTGATGTGCTGGCTTTCAACTATGCTGACCCTGCCAACCGGGTTCCCTATGGGCAGCGCTATCTTGAAATTTCTCAAAGAGCTGACAGCCCCTCAGATGACTACACAGAGCTGCGCGACAGATATCAGACCTCATCCCGCAGACTTCTTGACCTGGTTTTCAGCTCGGCAGGAATCGATGTGCTGATCGCAATGACTCAGATTTATGCGGCGGCGGGATATCCGGCGATGACCATCCCACTCGGAGTTTCAGAAGCGGGGGAACCACAGGGAGTGGCGTTGATTGGCAAACGCCTGGGCGAACCCGATTTGCTAGCAGTGGGGTATGCGATCGAGCAGGCAACTCGTGCCCGTCAGGCTCCAAATTTAGATGCGACGCTGGCAACCTTCAAGCGGCTGAATCATGTCGTTCCGAGAAATCCGTAGTACTCGCCGACGGAAATATCACGATGTTTTT
>JBIKWV010001079.1:0-2780 GCA_044356135.1 Elainellaceae cyanobacterium | reverse complement strand
ATGCGCCCCGACCATGCGTTGTATATAGGACACAATGGGCCGAAAAACAATTGGGATGTGCGTAATTTTCTTGCGTATGGCGATCACAACATAGCCAGCGGCCGCGGCAAAAGCGCCCAAGAGGCGAGTTATATGGCGATGCAGTCATCTGATTCACAGCGATGGGCTCTCCAAACCCGGAAAATGTGATCGTCCAGGGCCTCAATCCGCGGCCGGCAATCGCAACGTCGCCCGTAGGCCGCCCATCGGGCTGCGCGCCAGCGCAATATCACCGCCATGACTGCGCGCCACATCCCGCGCGATCGCCAGGCCAAGCCCTATGCCTTTGGTGTTGCGCGTGCGGGTTTCATCCAGCCGCGAAAAGGGGCGGAATGCGTCTTCGTATTGATCCTCCGCGATGCCGGGGCCGTCATCGTCGACGGTGATGTGGATCGCGCCAAATTCGCGGCGGGCCCCGATTGTCACGGTTTCACCGTGTGCAGCGGCATTATCCACCAGATTGGTCAAAGCGCGCTTTACCGCACCAGGCCGGGCTTGTGCGGTCAGATCGCCGGCAGCGTCGAGGCGGATCACCGCGCCGCTGCGGGCAGCGTCCGCGGCGACATCTTGCACCAAAGCGGCCAGATCAATGGTGACGGGCTCTTCGCCCAAGGCCCCGCGCGCAAAAGCCAGATATTCGTCCAGCGTGCGCTCCATTTCGGCGAGATCGCGTTTGGCTGCGCCCACTTCATCGCTTGGCGGCATCAGGGCAAATTGCAGCTTCAGGCGCGTCACGGGCGTGCGTAAATCATGGCTGACGCCGGCCAGAATCTGGCTGCGCTGATCAATATGGCGGCGGATGCGCGCCCGCATATCAAAGAACGCCAGCGTCGCTTCGCGCACTTCGCGCGCACCGCGCGCCTTGAACAGCCCGCGATCTTCCCCACGCCCAAAAGCCGCCATCGCATGGGCCAGCGTCTCAATCGGGCGCACCTGATTGCGGATGAACAGAATCGACACCACCGCCAGCATCACTGTGGCGCCCAGGATCCACAACACAAACAGCGGGCCGGATCGCGCCTGCACACGGTCTTTGAAGGCGCGCACGCTTAACACGCCGTCGCGCAGCGGCACGCGCGCCTCCACCTGCGGACCGGGGCAAGTGGAATCGTACCACACCTCACGGCCCAGATCCTGGCTCAAGGCGCTGGTGAAATAGCTGTCGATCGCCTGGCCGGCCGGTGCGCATCGCTCTTTCGCCAGGGTTGTGTCAGGCTCGAATGCAATGTCGAGGCGCAAGGGCGCCCGGGCAAGGCGCGTCAATTGCGCAAAGGTTTCCGGCGTGGGCGAGGCCTCATACAATTGAATGATCAAGGCAATGTCAGCCGCAACCGCCTGGCTCATGCGCTTTGTGGTGGCTTCCCAGTGATCATCCAGAAACACCAAGGTGATGATCGTTTGGATGACCGCCGCCGGCGCCAGGATGATCAGGATCGAGCGCCAATACAGGCCTTTCGGCATGATATCGCGAAGCAGGCCGGAGCGTAATCGAGAGAGTTTAATGGCCATAGCGCTTGATAGGCGGCGGTGCGGCGCACGTCCACTCGCGCTGAATTTTATGACGGTGTGGCCTTTCCCGCGTGACAGCTCAGCGCCGGCTGCGCCCAACCACCAGCTCAATCGGGCCGCCGTGCGTTTCCGGCCAGCCGGGGTCGGGGAAATCGGTGGAGCCGATCTGCCATTCGCGCACCACCCAGCCGCCATCGCCGACGCGCTCCAGATAGGCGCTGGTGCGCGGGCCGTCGAACAAACCCTCCTCCACCGCGTCTTTGAGTTTGGTGCGGCGGAAATCAAACGGGCGGCCGTTGGCCTGGCGGCTTTCGCCCAGGAAATAGGCGTAGCGCCCCGCCACCCGCAGCGTCTTGACAGTGAACAGAACTGGCGCGCCAATGGCGTCTTCCAACACAGGGCGCACCGCGTCCAGCAGGGTCTTGCGCAACGGATCATTGCGCCGCACATCGCGGATCACCGGCGCGGCGCGCCCCGTTTTTGTTGGCGTTTGCGCCATCGCCAAACCGGGCGCGAGCAGGGCGTAAAGCAATATGGTTCGTCTCAACATCGGCCTTCAACCCCAATGACCTTGGCCCCTCGGCCCGTCAAAGCGACAGGCCCGTCGCCGCCGCCAGATCCTCGAGAAGTTGCGCTTCCAAGACAACCTTGATCGTGGCCATGCCCATCTGGCGGGCAGGTTTCAGATTTATCCCCAGGTCGTCAAGATAGATGCACTGCTCCGGCGCCACATCGAGCGCCTCACACATCAGCGCATAAATGCGTGGGTCTGGCTTGCGGATGCCGATCTTGCTGCTCTCCAGCACATGATCAAACCGCTGCAACACGCCGGCCGCCGCCCGGGCTTTGGCCGCCGTTGCGGCCATGCCCGCGCCCTCGCCAGTGGGCACATTATTCGTGATGCAGCCGAGCTTGAAGCCCGCCGCCTTGCAGGCGTCCAGCGCCGCCACCACCCGCGGGCGCAAATCGCCAGACAGCAGGCCCAGGATTTCCGCCCCCGCCACGCGATGGCCCAGCGCGGCGCTTTCTTCGGCAAAGCGGGCGTCGAAGGCGGCCGCGCTGATCTCGGCCCGTTCAAACAGGGCCCAGGCGTTGGAATCGGGATTGCGGGCGTTGACGCCGCGAATGAAGTCCGCCGGCAGGCCGCGCTCGGCCTCATAACGATTGAACGCCTCGAACGGCGAATGGGTGATGACGCCGCCAAAGTCCCAGATGACTGCCGCCACTGTCAT
>JBIKWV010000952.1:0-2782 GCA_044356135.1 Elainellaceae cyanobacterium | reverse complement strand
GGCTCTCGTTTCGCTTCGCTTTCGCTCGCGCCCCTCGACCGCTTTATCAATGTAGCCTCCTATTCCTAAAACTGTCAACTACTTTCCTCAAGTTTTTTCGAAATTCGAACGAAATGAACGTAAAGACGGCGTTTTAGGGTTTAGAGGCGGTTCTCTGTTCCCGGATATCCATGAATTGCAGGGCACTGCATCGAATGGTGATTTTGTCTAGCTCAAAAGTTTGGGCAGGGCGTTTCCTTTGAAGGCGTTTCCTTTGAACGAGATTTACTGTCTTAGTGAATGGTTGTGATTAGGGCCAGGGCGATTGCCCTGGGATACACCCATCACTCTCTCCTGTATAAACAATGGTCAGAGCTGAGTTAACTGATTACCGATTTTGGCAGGTGATAGAGGTGGCGATCGCTGTAGACGACAAGATGGGAATCGGCATGACCGCTAACAGTGAGCAATTACAGTGAGCAATTTGAGCAATTATGGACTGAATTGCAGGTAAAGAGCTGGGAGTCGTTATTTGAGCGATAATTAATGGACTGTTGGCAAGAGACTCAGGAGTGACCGTGAATTTTCAGTCGGTGATTGCGACACTGCATCAGTTTTGGGGCGATCGCGGCTGCCTCATCGTTCAGCCTTACGATACGGAAAAAGGGGCAGGTACGAAAAGTCCCCACACATTTCTTCGGGCGATCGGGCCAGAGCCCTGGTCAGTGGCGTATGTGGAGCCGTGCCGAAGACCTGCGGATGGGCGGTATGGCGAGAATCCCAACCGGGTACAGCACTACTATCAGTACCAGGTACTGATTAAGCCGTCACCAGATAACATTCAGGAGGTTTACCTGGAGTCGCTGCGAGCACTCGGAATTCAGCCGGAGGATCACGATATCCGGTTTGTAGAGGATAACTGGGAAGACGCAGCAGTTGGAGCCTGGGGAGTTGGCTGGGAAGTGTGGCTGGATGGGATGGAGGTGACGCAGTTTACCTACTTTCAGCAGTGTGGCGGAATTGACTGCAAACCAGTGTCCGTGGAGATCACCTATGGCCTGGAGCGATTGACCATGTATCTCCAGGGCGTGGACTCGATCTTTGATATTCGTTGGAATGACAGGTTGACCTATGGGGATGTGCATCTCCAGGGTGAGATTGAGAATTCAACTTACAACTTCGAGGCGTCTGACCCTGATCTTCTGTTTACGCTGTTTGGGCTGTATGAGAAGGAAGCACAGCGGTTAATGGAGCGGGGGTTGGTGTTGCCTTCGTTCGACCAGGTGCTGAAGTGTTCCCACACGTTTAATCTGCTGGATGCGCGTGGCGTGATTTCGGTGACGGAACGGCAGCGCTACATTCTGAAGATGCGGAACATGGCGCGGCAGGTGGCGCAGCTTTATCTGAAGCAGCGGGAGGAACTGGGATTTCCATTGCTCAATCAGGAGAAGGTGGCAGCCTAACTTTTTGACTTGAACATTTTTCAGTTCCAGGTTGGCGGGCAAGATGCCCGCCCCACCAAAACTGCCCCACCTAGAAGGGTTCTAGGGTTACACATCGGGTTACTTAATGCCCTGTTGTTCCAGTGCGCGTTGAACGCCTTCGTCTTGCTTCATCTGCTGGAAGAAGCAGTGGATGTTCGGGTAATCGGTGAGGGGGTGGTCGGGGATATAGTTGCCCCAGCGGATCATGGCGAAGGCGTAGGGGTCAGCGATGGTGCGGCGATCGCCCACCAAATGATTCTTACCTTCCATATGCTGATCCAGGTGCTTGAAGACGCGATCGATTAACTTATAGGATGCCTCTTTGATCGTTTTGATGGCGTCTTCGTTACTGTCGCTCCAGTAGCGTTGGGGGCCGAAGAAAGGGAAGAAAGCAGGGTGCACATCCCCCGTCAGGAAAGCCAGCCAGCGGTCGAGTTCGTAGGCGTCCTGAAGGGTGCCGTTGTCGCCGAGTTTGACGTCGGGATATTTGTGGGCGAGGTATTTGAGCAGGGCATCGGCCTGGTTCATCACACCGCTATCACCATCAATCATGGCAGGAACCTGTCCCAGTGGATTGATCTTCAAAACCTCCGGGCTTCTGAGTTGAACTTTTTCGAGCTTGTAGGGTTCGCCAATCCATTCCAGAACGATATGGGGAGCGAGGGCACAGGTACCGGGGGCATAGAAGAGAGTAATCATCGAGTAGTTCCTGAAGGTTACACAAAACGTTCACGATAGATGTTCGGCTGTAGACAGCTTACACTGTCTACACTGTTTACTATTGCCTGGAAGTAGACAACGAGTTAGCAACCAATTAGAGCATTCGTCACCGTCCGAACCATTCAGCATTGCTTGACGATATTTATGACGACAACACATGAATTGAACCAACCGTCTCAGGTGGAATCAGCCCCACTTCATCCGCTTGAGCCGTTGACCGCTGCGGAGATTGAAAACGCTGTGGTGATTGTGCGCAAGGAGAAAAATCTAGGAGCAAGTTTTCGGTTCCCCTGTGTGGTGCTCAAGGAGCCACCCAAAGCAGTGATGCTGAAGTACCAGCCAGGGGATGCTGTGGAGCGGGAAGCCTTCTTTATCCTGCTGGACAACGGAACGGGAGACACCTACGAAGCAGTGGTCTCCCTGACTCAGGGAAGAGTGATTTTCTGGAAGCATGTTCCTGGGGTGCAGCCGAATATTATGGCGGATGAGCTGGGAGAAGCAGAAGCAACTGTTAAGAAGCATCCGGAGTTTATTGTAGCCCTGGCGAAGCGGGGAATTACTGACCTGAATCTGGTGGTCGTTGACCAGTGGGCACCGGG
>JBIKWV010000950.1:0-2783 GCA_044356135.1 Elainellaceae cyanobacterium | reverse complement strand
CCCCGCGCTTTGTGGGGGGAACCGCCCACACAACGCAGGTCATTTCATCGCTGGAAATCTCCTAAGTTTCCATTGCCAGTTGTCAGGCGAGAAACAGGTACAGGTTATTTGAGATCTTGCACCAGAAACCCAAACCCTGATTCTGCCGCCGCGGAGCGGCGGCAGAATCAGGGTTTGGGTTTTTCTTTAAGCAAGGGGCAAGATCTCAGTTACCTTACCTGTCACCCCTGTTGATATACGCTCTCCACCCCCCCCAGACAGTAATTTCTTTCTGCCCCTCACATAGAATCGGTTCCCCCAACACGCCCAGCACTTCTTCTCCATCCATCAACCGCACCTTCCCAATACACAGCCCGGGAGGTTCCTGAAGCAAAACCTGTCCCAGCCCTGCAAAGGGAACATCCCACACCTCAACGGCGATCGCCACTCCCCCCTCAGACACCCGAATCATGGCAGGATGGCGATCGCCAATCGACCACAGACGGTAGTTGGGTTCGGTTTCTGCCTCTCGAACAAAGGTGGCACCGACGTGAATCAAGTTTGGGTTGAGTTCCAGTCCCCGCATTAAAGTGCCGTTGACTGCAAGATGCACAGTGGTCATGGAGTTGTAGATTTGTTTCGTTCTGGCCGATGAGTGTTAACTCTTCAAACAATTTGTACTTATAAAAAGTCGCCTCCCTATAATGCCTATGGCTTTGCCAAAACGACTCCCGCAGTTCTAAGGAGACAAAGACGTTGCTTCACTCTACCCTACTTCTGACAGCGATAACGGCACCCTGGTCGCCCTCGGTGGGTCTCGTCATGATCGCCAGCAACCTGTTTGCGATCGCCATCGGCTACTACGCCATCCAAAAGCGTGGCGTCGGCCCTGATTTACCTGTCCAGTTGCCCGCCATGTTCACGGGGTTTGGTTTACCTGAGTTGCTGGCAACTGCCAGTTTTGGCCACATTCTGGGTGCAGGCTTCATTCTGGGGCTTTCCAACGCTGGGCTGCTATAACTCATCGGCAGAACAATACAGGCTGTTTCGCTGGCAGGATGGGCAAAGCAGCCTGTCTTGTTCTAAGGGTCGCGAATTAAATAAAACCGAATTGTTTTTGAGAGAGGCGCGGCACCGCCGCACCTCTCTCAAAAACAATTACAGGTTAATTTGTTTATGATCCTAAATGCCTATCCGAATAACGAAAACCCAAATTCTGGAGGGCGCGCCACTGTAGCGGCGCACCCTCCAGAATTTGGGTTTTCGGATCAGCTCCAACTTGACTGCGTACTTCCGGTTTCGTCATACCCTCGCTTATTCAGTAAGATGAAGAAGTGCTGCGCAGTGGGCGATTGCTGTGGGCTTTCCCTCACAAACGTTGATAAACTGGCAGTTCCCTCAAATTTCTTGGGCAAATGGCATGAGACCCGGTTGGCGAGTTGGTACGATTTTTGGCATTCCGCTCTTTGTCGATACGTCCTGGTTCCTGATCTTGGGTCTGATGACGCTCCTCAATAGCAGTGGTCTACAGCGACAGGGGCTATCGCCCGGTATGGCATGGATGGTGGGTCTGGCGCTGGCGCTGTTGCTGTTTGGTTCAGTGTTGCTGCATGAACTGGGGCATAGCCTGGTGGCGCGATCGCAGGGCATCACCGTCAACTCCATCAGCCTCTTCATCTTTGGTGGAATTGCATCGCTGGATCAGGAATCTAAAACTCCCGGGCAGGCATTCCAGGTGGCGATCGCCGGACCCGCCGTCAGCTTTGTATTGTTTGTTCTGCTGTTAGGGCTGGCGCAATTCATCCCCGACAGTACGCCCATTCATCAGGCGGTTCAGGAACTCGCCTGGATTAACGGTGTTCTGGCACTGTTCAATATGATTCCGGGATTGCCGCTGGACGGTGGTCAGGTGCTGAAATCCATTGTCTGGAAAATTAGCGGTAGTCGGCTCAAGGGAATGCGCTGGGCCGCTCGCAGTGGACAGTGGTTTGGCTGGACGGCGATCGCCTTTGCGCTGATGCTCTACCTGCAAACGGGCGGCAGAGCGATCACGCTGCTGTGGATTGCCCTGATCGGTTGGTTCATCGTCAGCAATGCCAGCACCTATAATCGGGTTGCAGAACTCCAGGAAGCAGTAGCCGCTCTCCATGCTGAGCGTGCTATGACTCGTGAATTTCGTGTCGTCGATGCCAATCTCAACCTGCAAAAATTCACCGACGACTATGTGCTGCGCGAAGAAGGTCTTTCTCCTGCCTTTTTTGCCGCCTCCGATGGCCGCTATCGCGGCATGGTGGTTCCCGAAGACCTCCAGGAGATTGAGCGCAGTGAATGGACTCTAAAGACACTGAATAACATCGTTCACCCACTGTCAGAAATTCCCACTGTGCGCGAGACAACGCCGCTCGCAGAAGTCATCGAACAGCTCGAATCCCTGGAATTGAAGCGCATCACCGTTCTGTCGCCCGCAGGCGCAGTTGCCGGAATGATCGACCGGGGAGACATTGTGCGGGCGGTTGCGGAGAAACTGAGGGTGCCTATCCCCGATACATTCATCAAGCAAATCAAAGAAGAAGGTGCCTATCCTCCGGGTCTACCGCTTCAGATGATCGCCAAGTCGATCAACGAAACACCTGTTGTTCAGGATGCTAAAAACTAATATGTAACTGGAGTTTTGACTGTTTTTCCTGTCATGCCGCGAAACGCCCTCTCAGAGGGCGTTTCGCGGCATATTTGATTCTAGTGCCGATTTTCTCCAAAACACTGACGCAGTCAGTGTGGGTGTATCCCAGTTTTGCGAGTGGCGC
>JBIKWV010000951.1:0-2783 GCA_044356135.1 Elainellaceae cyanobacterium | reverse complement strand
GATTCACCGTTTGTCCCACCTGCACCGAGATTTCCTGAAGCTGAGCATAGCGGGTCTGTAATCCCTGGGGATGATTGATCACAACCAGATTGCCAAAATTACCCTGGTTGCCAGCGTAAGCAATCGTACCCTGCCCCGCTGCCAGAACTGGAGTGCCCTGCTCCGCCATCAGGTCAATCCCGCTGTGGAACACCACTCGTCGGGAGGCAGGGTCTACCTGCCAGCCATAGTTGGTCAATACACTGGCGGTATTGGGGAGGGGATAAGCAGTCAGCACTCCCGCTGTACTGGCCGAGCGATCGCCTGCCGGAGACCAGTTGACGCCAGGGATAAAGGCGACTCTGGGCATCGTTGGGGGACACCCGTTGGCCTCATACAGGGCATCCGCTCTAACGCCATACTGCCGCGATAGTTCTGGCCAGGTTGCGCCCTGTGGAACTTCAATTTGAATGCCGTTATAGGGGGGAATCCGAATTTCAGTACCGACGGGGGCATTGCCGCTCCGTAGTGGGGGATTCATGCCCATTAGCGTGGCGGGAATCAGATTATACCGCTGAGCAATGGTGACGAGCGTTTCACCTTGAGCAATGCGGTGACGTTGGATCCGAGAGAGGGCAGGTTGGGGACAACTGGTATCGGTGCGCTGGGAAATCCCCTGGGCGATTCCTCCTGGGGGGAACTGCGAAGCAGCCGCGCCTTCAGAAGATGGTGAAGCCAAACTACTCGCCCGCCCTTGCTGAATCTGAAGTACAGAGCCAATTTGCGCTGCCCGCACCTCCGCAGGAAACGCGCCTACTCCATAAAGTCCTGCTGTGAACAGCGCAGAACGGATTATCCGAAACAAAGAACTGGTCATCATACGGCTATTTTAATTGACCACCCTGATCTGTTGGGGCTGATAGTCTGACCCCTGTTTGCTGGCGCAGAAGCCCAGATCAACGGTTTGACCTGGGGAGAGCGATCGCGCCCAGTCAGGTGGCGTTACCCTGTACTGATTGCCCTGTCGATTGAAGCTACCGTTCCAACTGTTGTTAATTGTGGCCTGATTCATTTGGAAGGTGAGTTGCCAGTTTTGGACAGGGGATCCGGCACGGTTTGTCACTTGCATTCCAACGCAAAAGCCTGTGCCCCAGTTGGAGTGGATGGTGGAGCGCAGATCAAGGCGAGTGGACGAGGAGGGTGGGAGGGTGGATGAGTGGATGGGTGGATGGGTGGGAGTGAGGGAAGGAGAAGGAGGGGCAGGGGTGGGGGCGGGAGCGGGAGAAGGAGGGGAGGGGCGATCGCGCACCAGTGCGGGAACCGGGAGAAGACGGTTCAGGAGGGTTTGTTTGGGGGTGTCGATGGTTTGCCAGTCGTCCTCCAGAATACCTCCGGTGTCCCGGCTGTTTGGGTTCCAGCTCCAGTAGGCAAACCCCAGGTTGTTTTGATTCAGAAAACGGACGAACTGTCGCTGCCAGATGCCTTCTTTGGATGCTCGATCGACCTGGCGTCCGCCAAATTCGCCGACCCAGACGGGGGCAATACCCTGGGTGGCAATGTAGTGGAAGCCGATTTCCCAGCGGTTCAAAAGGTTGCGGGGGAAGGTGGGATCCGAGAACCAGGGTTGATCGACGACGCCGGGGCCGTATTCATGGGGGGAGTAGACCAGTTTTCGACGGTTTGAAAGGCGCACTGGAAAACGGCGGACGCCCTCTAGATTACCGCCCCACCAGTGACCGGAGAGACGCTGTCCCGGTACGTTCTTCTCGACACCTTCGACCACGATCAGCCAGTTGGGGTTGACGCGCAGGATAGCGTTCCCGGCTCGTTCGGCGGCCAAGCGCCAGTCGATGTTGCGATCGCCCGTTCCCCAACTGGCCTGCCCGTGGGGTTCATTCTTGAGGTCGGCCCCAATCACATTGGGCTGGTGGCGATAGCGTGCCGCCAGCATCGTCCAGGTATTGATCCAGTCTTCTTCGGTAAAGCCGTCGCCGTACCAGAGTTCGGGGATGCGCTGGTTATTCAGTCGATGGCTGTCCAGCAGGATCATTAACCCCTGTCGTGCAGCCTCCTGAATGATCACGTCCATCGCCTCCAGCGGCGTCTTCCCCTCCAGGTCACGATTACTGCCGATGCTGAAGTCAACGCTGTTGATCGAATCCCCCCTCAACGCCTGAACCGAATAGGGGAGACGAATCACGTTGTACCCCAGATCGCGGATCTGGCTCAGCATTTCCTTATAATCTCGCTGCCAGAGACCGTGGGGAACCTGGGTTTCTGTTTCCAACCCAAACCAGTTCACTCCCCGCAACAATATGGGGTAACCTGTGGCGTCCACAATCTGCGCGCCTCTGGTCGAGAGCGGTAGCTGGAGCACCTGCCCTTGAGCCATGATCGGGGTACCGTCCGGGCGCAGCGAGAAAACCAGCACGAGACAACAACAAAGGAGACCGGGGAGCAGCCGGCGAAGCCATCGATTGAGGGAGTTTGAGCGGTTTACCATTGGCGATCGCAAAATGGGTGGGTAGCGAGCCGTTAGACGGTTACTCCCGTGAAGAAGTTCTCAACAGGTCCTCTAAAAGCCTATCCGAAAGCCTCAATTCTGGAAGGCGCGACGCTGTGGCATCGTACGCATTTAGTGTTTCTTGCGTGTCCCTGCGGCGCGGCGGAACAGCTTTTGGGGTTGCAAGCTGAATCGCACCTACCTAAGGGTGCATCCCACCTTTGCAAATTTCCAAACCCAGTTTTGCGCGGGGGGCGGGGGCCGTGCCCGCCCCCCGCCCAAAAGGGTTGCCCCCCCGCCC
>JBIKWV010000949.1:0-2786 GCA_044356135.1 Elainellaceae cyanobacterium | reverse complement strand
AGGGAAATCCTCAAACCGATGTAGACTGACAAAAATCTGTATCCTTTCGCTGCTTGTCCCTCACGCTGCTGTCACACCTGTCCCTCCAACCATGACGCTCCTCCTCAACCCTCCTCTACAGCCCGATCGCCCTCCCGAAACGCAATGGCAGACGGCATGGCGGCGGTTTCGACGGAACCCAACAGCGGTATTGGGATTGGTCATTCTGGGCGTGATCGCGATCGCCGTCATCATCGGCCCCTGGGTCTACCCTGTTCCCATCGACAAAATTGACTTTGGAAGAGCAGCGGCAGGCCCCAGTTGGCAGCACCCGTTTGGCACAAATGACCTGGGGCAGGATCAACTGGCGCGAGTATTGGCGGGAGGCCGGGTGTCGCTGACGGTGGGATTGGCAGCGATGGCGGTGACGATTGTGCTGGGCGTATTCATCGGGGCGCTCTCTGGTTTCTATGGCGGATGGATTGACGGGGGACTGATGCGCGTCACTGATCTGTTTCTGTCGCTGCCCCAACTGCCACTGTTGCTGCTGGTGGTGTATCTGTTTCGGGATGCAGTGAGAGCGATCGCAGGCCCAGAACTGGGAATTTTTGCGCTGATCGTGCTGGTCATCGGGGCGCTCAACTGGATGAGTGTGGCGCGATTGGTCCGGGCAGGATTTCTTTCAACCAGGGAGCGAGATTTTATTACGGCGGCGCGATCGCTCGGTGCCAATTCATCCCGCCTGATCTGGCTACATATTCTCCCGAATGTTATTAGTCCCGTCATCGTGGCGGCGACACTGGCGGTCGGCAACGCCATTCTCACGGAGTCTACCCTCAGCTTTCTGGGTCTGGGTTTCCCTCCCGATGTGCCTACCTGGGGACGGATGCTATTTGATGCTTATAACCGGATTGAGACAGCTCCCCACATGGCGATCTTTCCTGGACTGGTGATTTTTCTGACCGTCCTCAGCATCAACTACATTGGAGATGGGCTGCGCGATGCCCTCGACCCGAAAGGATAGTGCAATGGTCAGACCGTTTCATGTGGCGTTTCCGGTGAAGGATCTGGTGGAGACCCGCCAATTTTATGAGGGACTGTTGGGCTGTCCCGTGGGTCGCACCGATGAGCGATGGATCGACTTTGATTTATTTGGACATCAGATTACGGCGCATTTGAAGCCGGAGGTATTTGCCTCACAGTCCTCCACAGACACGAATCCCGTCGATGAAAAAGCCGTCCCCGTCCGCCACTGGGGGGTGATTCTGGAAATGGAACAGTGGGAAGCCCTGGCAGCCCGCTTGCAGGAGAAGGGCATCTCTTTCGTCATCAAACCCTACATCCGATTTAAAGGAGAGGTGGGAGAACAGGCGACGATGTTCTTTCTCGACCCCAGCGGTAATGCCCTGGAGTTCAAAGCGTTCCGGGACGACGCATCGATTTTTGCAATACGATGACTTTGGTCAATTTCGCTACACATTTCCGGAACCGATCGCCCCAATTTTGTAGTTCGTTCATGGCAAATCCCTCTGATCTGCATAACAGAGGCCATGTTCCTGAAATTTAAGCCCAATCTTTTATGAAAATCGTCATTTCTCGCTTCATTCAACCTGTGGTTCTGATGTCTACGCTACTGGGTCTGGGAGCGACCGCTGCCTTTGCCCAGATCGCTGAAACTCCCCGACCCAATGCCAGCGGCGATTTTCGTACCGCAATGGTGCAGGGGAACCGGGGTATGTATCAGAACCGCAAGTGGCTGGTCACCGACAGCACCGACCTCAACTGCCGCACCAGCCCCAACGGTACGATTCGATCGCGCATTGTCCCCGGTGCGATCGTCACCGCCCAGTTTGCTCAGGGCGATGCGATCGTGTTGCAAAACGGATCTCCCTGGCTGCGGGTGCGCGGTACTGATCCTTTAGCTTTCGCAGCTCAGGGGCAAACGCTGGGCACCTGCTACGTGCGGGCGAATTTGAGACATATTGCACCGATTAACGAGGATGCGATCCGCAGCGGTGCCATGAATTAAACAAAAAAGACCCGGTGCTGTCAGCACCGGGTCTTTTTTGTTTAATTCACTCTATTTGAGAACGCCCAGCACGGGAGACACTCCAGATTCCCCAACTTCGGGGAACGCAAACTGACCCGCGAAAATCTTGGGATTCGTTTGGGCGATCGCCGTATAGGACTCACGCAACTGACTGTTGATCGCCACCGTCTTCGCGTCATACATCTGAGTGGCCAGCTTTGGATAGAAACCAATGCCGATGATCAGAATCAGGAAGGAAACGGCGATAAAGATCTCTCTGGGTTTTGCGTCGCTGTAGTTCGAGAAGGCTGGCAGGACGCAGTTGGTGCCGAAGCAGACCGCCTCCTGATTGAAGGGACTACTGGTATCGACATTGTTCAGGGTGCAGGACGGAGGGGTGCTGGTTCCGTAGAACACCTGACGCAGCATCGACAGCAGATAGATAGGGGTCAGAATCACACCCACTGCGGCCAGCACTACCAGAACGGTGCGGAAGATGGGGCTGTAGAGGTCGCTGGTCGCAACTCCCAGGAAGACTGCGATCTCACTGGCAAAACCGCTCATTCCGGGCAGCGCCAGAGAGGCCATCGAACCAATGGTGAACAGAGCAAAAACCTTGGGCATTACCTGACCAATACCACCCATTTCGGTCATGGTCATTGTGTGGGTGCGATCATAGGTGACACCCGCCAGGAAGAATAGCACCGCTGCGATCAACCCGTGGGACACCATTTGTAACATGGCTCCGCTGATGCCCACATCTGTGAAGGACGCGATG
>JBIKWV010000947.1:0-2791 GCA_044356135.1 Elainellaceae cyanobacterium | reverse complement strand
ATGGATTTTGCTGGTGCTGTGGGGCAGTGCCGCCTGCTGCAAGTCCTCCAGTCGCATCCCCTGACCGTTATCGGCAACTCGGACGCGCCATTGCTCTGGCCAGAGGCAGACGGTGATTCGGGTGGCTCCTGCGTCGAGGGCGTTCTCCACCAGTTCCCGCACGACTGCCGCCAGCGAGTCGATAACTTCCCCCGCCGCCATCCGATGCACCACTTCTGCGGGGAGCGTTTGAATCCTTGTCATAGGATCTAGTGTAATGCGGTAGGCTTAGCTAGTGAGATTTTGGGAGGGACAAAGCCTTGCTAGACGAACAGGCCAAGAAAACCATGCTGCGGAAGATCCCCCACGGGCTTTACGTGTGTGGGGTGACAGAGGGCGAAGAGGTAAATGGATTTACCGCCAGTTGGGTCATGCAGGCGTCGTTTCAGCCGCCGCTGGTGGTCAACTGTGTCAAGCAGGACTCGAAATCCCACGCCATGATCAAGGCCAGCGGGGTGTTTGCCCTGAGCGTGCTGGAGGCGGGGCAGAAAGACATGGCCCAGAAGTTTTTCAAGCCGCAGCGACGGGTGGGCAATAAGTTTGAGGACGTGGAGTTTTATATCGGTGAAACAGGCTGTCCAATTATTGCGGACTCGCTGGGCTACGTGGAGTGCCGCGTGGTGGGTAGTGTGGAGCACGGTGACCACACGGTGTTTGTCGGTGAGGTGATCGCCGCTGGAGTTCACCGAGAGGGCGATCCGCTGCTACTGGAATCAACGGGATGGCAGTACGGAGGTTAGGAAGCGATGCCGTTGATTAAGGTACAAACTTCGGTGGCTGCACCTGCTGCTGGGGATGTGGAAACGCTGTTGAAAACCCTGTCTGCCAGTCTGGCAAAGCACACGCGGAAACCAGAATCCTATGTGATGACAGCGTTTGAGGCGGGGGTACCGATGACGTTTGGGGGCACTCTGGACCCGGTGTGCTACATCGAGGTAAAGAGTATTGGCACGATGAGTGCGGCGCAGACAGAAGCCATGAGCCAGGATTTTTGTCAGCAGACCGCGCAGGCGCTGAAGGTTCCGACCAATCGGACGTATATCGAGTTTTCCGATGCCACAGGCTACATGTGGGGCTGGAATGGTTCGACATTTGGATGACCTCATGACCTCAATTCTCAAATTCGATTACGCCTCCAACTTCTCGGAAGGACTCGCTGTGGTCAAACAGGGCGATCGCACCTTCTACATCGATCGCACCGGAAAATCTGCGGTTGAAGTCGATCCCGCCTTAGACGGCATTGCACCGTTCTATGAGGGGATGGCGCTGGTGCAGGTGAACAATATCTACGGGTATATCGATCGCACCGGGAAGATTGTGATCCCACCGCAGTTTGGCAACGCCAGTGACTTTTCCGGGGGGTTGGCGGCGGTGCGTCCCGGTAACCGCTATGGGTTCATCAACAAGGCGGGTGAACTGGTGATCGAGACACAGTTTGTGCTGGCCAGCAAATTCTCCGAGGGATTGGCGGCGGTGAAAGACGGGGATCGCTACGGCTACATCACCAGTGAAGGGCGATGGGCGATCCGACCCCAGTTTACCGACGGGTGGGGCTTTTCGTCGGGACTGGCAGCAATCCGCGTGGGCAATCAGTGGGGATACATTGACCCGACCGGGAAAACCGTGATTGCACCGCAGTTCGATGGCGCTTTCAGCTTTAGCGGGGGTCGGGCGCGGGTAAGGAAAGGAAGTCAGTGGGGGTTTGTCGATCGGGAAGGTAAACAGGCGATCGCGCTTCAGTACGACTTTGCCTCTGACTTTTCGCAGGGATTGGGGGCAGTAATGAAGGGTGCGAAATGGGGATTTGTGGATCGCAATGGTGAGATGGCGATCCCTCCTAATTATGACTTCGCGGCCAATTTTTCGGAAGGATTGGCGGCAGTCAAAGTGGGCGAGGCTTATGGATTTATCAATACGGAAGGAAACATGATTATTTCGCCTCAGTTCGAAAATGTGGGGCTGTTTGCGGAAGGGTTGGTTTGGGTGCAGACGCGGAATGAGTGGCGCTATATCAACCCGAAAGGTGAGTTTTTGCAGGCTTAGGAATGCGAACAGAACCTGGATAGAAAGGGGTTCACCACAGAGGCGCAGAGGACGCAGAATGGAATCTTTGCGCTCTCTGCGCCTTCTAAGAAACTTCAGTTGCTTTTGCCTTTTTCCCTATCCAAAGGATTGGGTGACATGCTCTGCGGTGACAAAACATTGCACCCTGAGGGAGAGGGAACGCTCGAAGTGACTGTATAGGCTGATCTTTGTACACACAGTTACGGGATTGTCTATATGGCCAGTCAAGAGAGCGCAAAGTCGAAACAGCACGACGAAAAAGATGATGATAAGAAAGTAGCGAATAAGGAAAAAGACAATCAGAGCCAACGTGAAGCAACTGCTAAAGCGGACAGCAAGGAAGAAAAGTCTGCGAAAGGCGGAAAGAATGGTGGCAACCATGAAAGTGGTGATTGGAGCCAGCAGATTGATGAGCTGATCAACGCTTTGAATGGTGACCTGGGTGAGCTGCAATCGGAGCAGGCGATTGCCCTGATTGACGAGTGGCACGGCCTGCTGCACCAGTCAAAGGACGACGGTGCAGAGGTGCTGGCAGGCCACCTGAAGCAACTGCGGCAACTGGTGAAGGGCAACAAGGCATCGGGTCACGACATTGGTGAGGCGCTGGCAGAACTGGGGTCTGAGACCACTCATATCGTGGGTGATCTGGAGAAAGGCCAGAAGCAGTCGGTGCAGAAGCTGGGTAAAC
>JBIKWV010000944.1:0-2792 GCA_044356135.1 Elainellaceae cyanobacterium | reverse complement strand
CGAAAACTGGGATTTTATTTAACAGCAGATCCCTAAAGCCCTGGACTTTTGACTATTTTTGCCTGTAATGCCGCGAAACGCCCTCTGAGAGGGCGTTTCGCGGCGAACTTGATTTTAGAGCCGATTTAGTCAAAAGTCCAGTAAAGTCCCAGACTGAAACTGGGACTTTAGGAACCCGCAAAACCCTAAACGTAAAGATTGATATACAATGGTTGTTTGTGGCTTTCATAGCACAGCAATAAAACGGGGGTGAATTCTTTAAGGAGAATTACAAAATGGCACGAGTCATGATTGTTGGCGCGGGCGGTGTGGGTCGGGTTACGGCTTTCAAATGCGCTGCTCAGGCCGAGTTTGATGAGATTTTGCTGGCCAGTCGGACGGTTTCAAAGTGCGATCGCATTGCCGAGAGTATTGGTTCTCCCAAAGTGAGAACGGCTGCCCTGGACGCAGATGATACGCGAAGTAGCATCCAACTGCTGAAAGAATTTCAGCCTGACATCCTGATTAACGTTGCTCTGCCCTATCAGAACCTGTCGCTGATGGATGCCTGTCTGGAGGTGGGTGTTGATTATCTCGACACCGCCAACTATGAACCACCCCACGAAGCCAAGTTTGAATATCGCTGGCAGTGGGCCTACCACGATCGCTATCAGGATGCAGGCATTACTGCCATTCTCGGATGTGGTTTCGATCCAGGGGTAACGGGCGTCTTCACCGCCTATGCTCAAAAGCACTACTTCGAAGAGATCCACTACCTGGACATCGTGGACTGCAACGCTGGCAGTCATGGACAGGCGTTTGCCACCAACTTTAACCCTGAGATCAACCTGCGGGAAATCACCCAGAACGGGCGCTACTACGAGAAAGGCGAGTGGATCACGATTCCACCCATGTCGATTCATCGTCCGATTCCCTATCCCGAAATTGGTGAGCGCGAGTCTTACCTGCTGTTCCACGAAGAGCTGGAATCCCTGGCGAAACACATTCCTCACCTGAAGCGGGCGCGGTTCTGGATGACCTTCTCCGAGAGCTACATCACCCACCTGAAAGTGCTGCAAAACCTCGGTCTCACCGGCATTGAGCCGATCGATTACGAAGGTACGCCCATCGTCCCCCTGAAATTCCTCAAAGCCCTGCTGCCGGAACCCCTGGATCTGGCGGAAAACTACACCGGGCAGACCTCCATCGGCTGCTACCTGCGCGGCTATAAGGATGGACAGGAACGCCACTACTTTGTGTACAACAACTGCGACCACGCCGCTGCCTATCGGGAAGTCGGGGCACAGGCGATCGCCTACACCGCAGGCGTTCCCCCCGTTCTAGGTGCCCTCATGGTGATCCGGGGCGACTGGAAGAAACCGGGTGTCTATAACGTGGAACAACTCGACCCCGATCCATTCATGGCGGGCTTAGGACCAATTGGTCTGCCCTGGCACGAGGTGATTGATCAACCTTCACCCTTCGAGGAATAGATTCCTCATTCATTGGATACGGGGCAGTGCGGCGCTCCCTGTTGCACTGCCCACCTTAATCGTCCCACCTTCAGGCGGAAGCCGAAGAATAACAGGAATAACGCAAAAATGAATCATCGCAATCTGGAGGGGATTCCATCCCCCTGTTTTGTGCTGGAAGAGGCGAAGCTTGAGCGCAATCTTGCAGTATTTGAACGGGTCCAGCGGCAGACCCCCGTCAAAGTGCTACTGGCCCTGAAAGGCTTTGCCCTATTCCACGCCTTCCCAATGATCCGCAAGACTCTATCGGGTGCCTCCGCCAGTTCTGCATGGGAAGCTCAACTGGCTGCAGAGGAATTTGGCGGCGCACTACACGTCTACTCTCCCGCCTACCGGGAAGAAGACATAGGGGAGTTACTCCAGCGAGCCTCCCACCTCACCTTCAACTCCCTCAGTCAGTGGGAGCGCTTCTGCCCCCAGATCGAGGTTGCTTCCCGCCCGATCTCCGTCGGCTTCCGAATCAATCCCCTCTATTCCCCTGTCCAGACAGCCCTTTATAACCCCTGCCAGCCCTACTCCCGTCTGGGCATCGCCCCCGAACAGTTTGCCGACGGCCTGCCCCAGGGTATCGACGGCTTCCTTTCCCACAACCTGTGCGAAAGCGACTCCTTCGCCCTGGAAAAGACCCTGGCCCAAATCGAGCAACTCTTCGGCCACCTGCTCCCCCAGATCCGCTGGCTCAACCTGGGCGGCGGTCACCTGATGACCCGCCAGGGCTATGATGTGAACCACGCGATCGCCACCCTCAATTCCTTCTGCGATCGCCACCCCCACCTCCAGCTCTACCTGGAACCAGGTGCTGCCATCGTCTGGGACACGGGCTTCCTGCTCAGCACCGTCCGCGATCTTATCCCGACTCCCGACCTGACCCACGCCATGCTGGACGTATCCTTCACCGCCCACATGCCCGACTGTCTGGAAATGCCCTACAAACCCGTCATCCAGAACGGCCACGACCCCGAACCGGGAGAACACCCCTACCGCATGGGCGGCTCCAGTTGCCTCGCAGGTGACTTCCTGGGCGACTACGCCTTTGACCAGGGGTTAAAAGTGGGCGATCGCCTCCTGTTCCAGGACATGATGCACTACACGATGGTCAAAACCAGCATGTTTAACGGGGTGCCCCATCCGGCGATCGGGTGTCTGCGCAAGGATGGTGAGTTTGAGCGATGGCGGGAGTTTGGGTATGGAGACTATCGGACGAGGTTAGGGTAAGTGTCTCAATCGCAGTGCCTGATTTAAGGTCTGAAATATTTAGTGAGAGCCGCGCTGAGCGCGGCT
>JBIKWV010000945.1:0-2792 GCA_044356135.1 Elainellaceae cyanobacterium | reverse complement strand
CTTTGATTAGGACTAGTGGGTCATTTGCTTTGCTCATCGCCATACCTCTGTGGGGTGGGCGTCCCGCCCGCCCAGACGGGCAAGCTGCCAGGAATGGCGATACCCATGCCAAATGACCCACTAGTCGTCCACCAAAGAAACGTTGCCTGGTTCTGGACTTTTGACTAAATCGCGCCGTAGTGCAGGCTTCTAGCCTGCGCGGGCAAGATGCCCACCCTACGAGATGGTATATAGACTCCAGCCGCAGACTACTAGCTTTGGGTGGCGGGGACTTTTATCGGGTGGTAGAGGGTGTCTCGCTGTTGGGCGGGGCGGTTGAGGGAGGCGATCGCGCCTCTCAGTTCCTCTACGGTTTTGCAGGTGCCGCCTTGAGCGCCTGCCATGCTGGTGATGTGTTCTTCCATCAGGGTGCCGCCGATGTCGTTGCAGCCCCAGGTGAGGGCGGTGGTGGCTCCGTCCAAACCTAACTTCACCCAGCTAGGCTGGTGGTTTTTGATCCAGTTGCCCAGGAAGAGGCGGGCGACAGCGGTGAGCAGGAGGCTGTCGGAGAGGCTGGGCTGGTCGCGGCCTACCCGGCGGCGCAGGGGTTTGGGGGCGTCCTGGCCGACGAAGGGGAGGAGAATGAATTCGGTGATGTGGGCAGTGCCGTGGCTGAGGGCTTTTTGCTGGAGCGATCGCAGCAGGCCCAGGTGCCGCATTTGCTGTTCGGGGGTTTCGATGTGTCCCGAAAGCATCGTGCTGGTGCTGGGCATGCCCAGGCGGTGAGCAGTGCCGACAATTTCCAACCACTCGGCGCTGGTGATCTTTTCAGGGCAGAGGATTTTTCGCACCTCGTCGTCTAACACTTCGGCGGCGGTGCCCGGCATGGAGTCAACCCCTGCTGCCTGGAGATGGGCGATGACTTCGGCGAAGCTGAGGCCGTCCTCACGGGCGATGAACTGCACCTCCTGCGGGGAGAAGGCGTGCAGGTGCAGTGCGGGAAAGGCGTCTTTGATTAATTTCACCAGGCGGACATAGTAGGGCAGGGAGTGACCCTCGAGTTTGGCCAGGGGGTTGAGTCCACCCTGCATACAGATTTCGGTTGCGCCCTGGTGGACTGCCTCGGTGGTTTTCTCCAGAATGGTGCCCTCGTTCAGCCAGTAGGCTCCGTCTTCCCCCTCGTCGCGCCGAAATGCGCAGAAGCTACAGTGCTGCTCACAAATATTGGTGTAGTTGATATTGCGATTGACCACATAGGTGACGACTTCTCCTGCCTGCTGGCGGCGTAGCTCATCGGCGGCCTGTCGGATCTGGGCGATCGCTTCCGGGTCAGTCTGACCGAGTAAAGTCACTCCCTCGGCTTCGATCAGGTCGTCTCCATCGAGGGCGCGGTTGAGGATGGTGTCAAGGGGGTGCATGGTGGGGATTTTTATGTTGAGGTGATGGGCACAACTCTTATTGTGGCAACGATCGCCCCTCCAGTACCGCCTGCATCATGGATCGTACCTGCTGTGCCCGCTGGTAGAGGTGCGATCGCCGCTGTCCAGCGTTTTCAGGTTGGGGGGGAACCATTGGCTGGATCACGTAGCGCAGATGGGTTTTCATGGCCCAGACCCCCAGCGAGGGGAAGAGCAAAAACAGGGGCATCAGGGGCGAAAGGGGGAAAATGGGGAGTCCCAGCCGATTGGCCAGCCCCCGTAGATGAATCGCCCAGGGATGGAGGGACTCGTTGCCCAAACAGACGACTGGGAGGATGGGGATTTGATGGCGATCGCTCTGGTCGATGAAGCTGGGGTCGAAATTAGCAAGTTGGTGGCGATCGGGCCAGCCTTTGACCAGACCGCGCCAGCCTTCGGGGGCGTAGAGCAGCACCAGGTTTTCTTCCTGAACAGCGGTTGACAACCCCTCGCGGGTGGCGCGAATACCGCCCAATACCTGTGACCAGCCAGCGGGAAGCCACCAGCGCAACCAGGGGTGGTCGAAGAAAATCTCGTGGGCGAGGGGACGCACCACCCAACCCCGCACCTGTTTCAGCAGTACGCCCAAACTGACGAAATCCCAGGGGAAACACATGCCCGCATGGTTCAGGGCAACAATTAACGGCGTACTGGTGGGCAGGTTCTCCATTTGTAACAGCTCTGCCTGGAAGTGACGCTGCACCAGGTAGCTCAGCACTTCTGTCTGAAACGCCTCCTGGTAGAACACGTCGATGGTGACCTGCATCCGGCGTGGCGCACGGCAACCCAACCGCAGCCAGCGAATCAGCAGAGCCAGATAAAAGCCACCGGGAATCAGAAACAGGGGATATTCCAACCAACTCCAGCCGTCGGGGTCAGGGTGGTAGTGCTGCCAGTGACGGTTGAACAAGATCAGCCAGCCCGGTGGATACCAGGCGCAGAACCGATCGAACCAGCCAAAACGGTAGGGCGGTGGTTGCCCATTTCCTTGCCAGAGCGTTTGCTTCTCAGTTCCCCGGAGGGGGGATGGCTCCTCGGGTACCGGAGGCTCCAGGGGGGAGTTTGAAAGCATGTGGGGAACTCCTGCACAGACGACAGACAAACCAGCAATGGTCTGGGGAATGGACTGGGGCGTGAATCGAACTACAGTCTATCCCTGGCCTGCCAAAAGCTGCTTCTGATTCAGGATGATTTTGCGCCGGGGCGTTTTCTGCTTGGGGAGGGAACGGCGGCTTCCGAATGAACTACCCCACCGCACGGGCGGATGGGGTTTCACTCCCCAATTCCACCTTGCGCTGAGATTTCTGACGCTTCCTCGCCCCAAGTTGCCGCATACTTCCGCATGAGGTAGTGCTT
>JBIKWV010000946.1:0-2792 GCA_044356135.1 Elainellaceae cyanobacterium | reverse complement strand
CCAGGCGGGTGGCCAACAATCTGGATATGCCGCTTTATGTCACCAGTCCGCCGGGTGATTTCAATCGACTATTTATTGTGGAGCAGAAATCGGGATCCATTAAAATCTTCGACCAGCGGACGGGCACAGTCCTTCCCACTCCTTTTCTCACCATTCCCGACAGTGAATTATTGAAGGACGGATTTGAGCAGGGGATGCTGGGGCTGGCGTTTCACCCCAACTATGCTCAAAATGGCAGATTCTTTGTCAGCTACACCGCACCGGGTGGTGGCGCATCGGGGCAGACCAGGGTTGTGGAGTACCGCGTTGATCCCACAAACCCCAACCGGGCCATTCCCACCCCGCTTCGCTCTATCCTCAACATCAACCAACCCGGCTCCAACCACAACGGTGGCTGGTTGGCTTTCGGACCGGATGGCCTGCTCTACTGGGCATCAGGGGATGGGGGTGGATCGGGCTTTCAGCAGGGGATCGCTGATTCTTCTGACAATTCCCAGATTCTGACCAATAACCTGCTGGGCAAGATTCTGCGGCTCGATGTCAATCGGGATGATTTTCCCAATGATCCCAACCGCAACTATGGTATTCCTGCGACCAACCCCTTTGTTGGCCGAGTTGGAGACGACGAGATTTGGGCTTACGGCCTCCGCAACCCCTGGCGACCCAGCTTCGATCGGCTGACGGGCGACCTGTACATCGCCGATGTGGGTCAGGGGAGCCGCGAAGAAGTCAACTTCCAACCCGCCTCCAGCAGGGGAGGGGAGAATTATGGCTGGAACCTGCTGGAGGGAACACAGCTCTACCGGGCCAGTTCCAGACCGCCGGGGCTTGTAGACCCTATCTATGAATACAGTCATTCTGTGGGGCGCTCGGTCACAGGCGGCTATGTCTACCGGGGACAGATCGCCGAACTGGGGGGAACCTATTTCTTTGGAGATTTCAGCACAGGGCGGCTCTGGTCGTTTCGCTATCAGAATGGCGTGCTTCAGCAATTTACTGAGCGCACGTCTCAATTGGCTCCCACGGTCGGTTCGATCGACCAGATTGCCTCCTTTGGCGAAGATCGTCTGGGTAATCTCTATATTGTTGACCTGGACGGCGAAATCTTTCGTCTGGTGGTGAGAAAGGACTCTGTCGGTACCAGCGGCAATGACGCGATGAGTGGTGGCCCCGATGAGGACAGGCTTAACGGTATGGCAGGCAACGACTTCCTCAACGGCAGAGGAGGGAATGATACCCTTCTGGGGAACGTCGGGAACGATCAACTCGTGGGTGACAGTGGTGATGATACGCTGGTCGGCGCAAGCGGTAACGATACGCTGGTCGGTGGTCTGGGGGGCAGTCTCAACCGAACCATGGGCAATGATTCCCTGTTCGGAGGAGATGGCAACGATGTGTTGCTGAGCGAGATGGGATTTGACTATCTCGACGGTGGCAGAGGCGATGATCGCCTGATGGCCTCCGGTGGCAACGATACGCTCCTGGGTAACATTGGCAATGACATGCTGGTGGGTGGTCTGGGCAGCGACACCCTCAACGGTGGCGATGGCAACGACTCCCTTAACGGAGCTGGCGGCGGCTTTAGCGGCAACACCATTGACACCCTGGCGGGTGGACGAGGGGGCGATCGCTTCTTCCTCACCAGCAACGGAACAATCGACTACGACGATCGCAATCCCAGTCGTCCCGGCCTGACGGGTTACGCTATCATTACCGATTTCAACCGGGTGAGCGATCGCATTGTCCTGCGGGGTTCTGCTCAGAACTATGTGCTGGGAGCATCCCCAATTGCGGGGCTGAACGGCACCGCGATCTATGTAGACTCAAACCGCAACCGCAGGTTGAATGCCACTGACGAGCTGATCGCGGTTGTGCAGAATGGGGGTGGTTTGAATCTGGGGGCGACTTATTTTACGTATGTGTAGGGTGGCTTTTCCATAGTCGCTTGTAACAATTTCTGGAAGGAATTATAAGAGGTGAAGTGGATCGCATCCGCTTCACCTCAATCTGTTCTGCTGAAAAAATTCCTGCTACTCATCATCCAGCTCTGCTTCTGCCGCTTGTCTCATTGCCAGGAAGGCTTCTTTAACGGGTTGACTTACGGAACTCTGAGGTTCTTCTAGAATCATGGATTGATAAGTTTCGAGAAATCTGTGTCTTAGTCGGTGAAACAGGTGTAGGAAATGCCTGATAAAACCAATGCAATCTAGAATAGCGAACTCAATACCTCCAGTTGCCTGGTACAAGGAGCAAGCATACTCCTGCACTTTCTCTTCAATTTCTTCGGTTGTGATAAAGATATAATTTTGGATACGTTGTCTGTTGCTTGACAGCTTCTGGACTGCTCTGTCGATGTCTTCAATCGTTACTCTCTTATCCTTCATTTCATATGCAGTCACAATTGCATTATCCCCAGCTAGAGTAATCTCAATATCTCCTAATGCCCCTGTTTGTACGTCTGCGGCGTTATGGGCTTGTAATGCTAAAACTCTTTCACCTAGATGTTCCTGTACGGTCTGATATGCGGCAGCAACAATCAGCACAGGGAGTCGGCTAGTTCCCTTAAGCATTAAATGTTTCTCAACTAAACTAACCATGTCTTCTGATGACAAAGGTAGAGCACCTTCAGCAGTTTTGAGTTCTCGAAGTAGAGCATCAAGCCGTATTTGTTTCTCATCACGGTCAATCAGAAGCCAGCGGATTGTTTCTGCCAGGAGGTCGTCAGATGCAATTCGGTTAGGGGCTTGCCATAAAATAAAATCCCAGTAAAATCCCAGTTTTCGTTTGGCGCG
>JBIKWV010000943.1:0-2794 GCA_044356135.1 Elainellaceae cyanobacterium | reverse complement strand
GCATCTTGCCCGTCCGGACGAGCAAGATACCCACCCCACACCCCTGCCCCGGTTCATATCCTGCGAAGGATGCCGATAGGCTATCCTGTGTAATGCCAGCGAGTTGAGCTAAAAAGCGGGAACCATTGTGATTGATCTAAAGCAGATCCGGGAGAATGCGGCACAGGTGCAGGGGAAGTTGCGCCTGCGGAGTGATGAGTATGACGTGCAGCCGATTCTGGAGTTAGACCGACAGCAGCGGGAACTGGAAGTGGGGCGATCGCAGCTTCAGGCTCGCAGCAACGAGATCGGCAAGCTGGTCGGTCAGAAAATGAAATCCGGGGCGAAGCCGGATGACCTGGAAATTCTGGCGCTGAAGGAAGAAGGCAACCAGATCAAGACGCAGCTCGCAGATCTGGAGCCTCAGGAGAGAGAGCTGAAAGCCCAGATCGAAGAACTCCTGCTGGCACTGCCCAACCCCCCCGACGACACCACCCCTGTGGGGCGCACCGAAGACGACAACGTAGAGGTGCGCCGCTGGGGCGACGAGTATCTTCCAACGCTGGAGAACCCGGTGCCCCACGGTGACCTGGCGGAGAAGCTGGGAATTCTCAACAGCGAACGTGGGGTGAAAGTAGCCCAGAGTCGCTTTGTGGTGCTGCAAGGGGCAGGCGCAGCCCTGGAGCGGGCGCTGATCAATTTCATGCTGGATATTCAGACCAGGGCAGGTTTTATCGAGGTGATGCCGCCAATTCTGGTCAACTCTGCTTCCTTGCGGGGGACGGGGCAGCTCCCAAAATTTGCGGAAGAGAGCTTTAAGTGTGCCCAGGATGACCTGTGGCTGATCCCCACTGCTGAAGTGCCTGTGACGAACCTCTACCGGGACGAGGTACTGAGCAGCGAAGACCTGCCTATCTATCACTGTGCCTACACCCCCTGCTTCCGGCGCGAGGCAGGCAGCTATGGGCGGGATATGCGCGGTCTGATCCGGCTGCACCAGTTTAACAAGGTGGAGCTGGTGAAATTCGTCCATCCCGACACATCAATGGATGAGCTGGAGCGCCTCACCGCCAACGCCGAAGCGATTCTGCAAGCACTGAAACTACCCTACCGGGTGCTGGCTCTCTGCACGGGCGATCTTGGTTTCTCCTCAGCCAAGACCTACGACCTGGAGGTGTGGCTGCCCAGCCAGGGCAAATATCGGGAAATTTCAAGCTGCTCCAACTTCCTGGACTTCCAGGCACGACGGGCGAATATCCGGTTCAAAGATCCAGGGAAAAAAGGCACCCAGTTCGTTCACACGCTGAATGGCTCTGGGCTGGCAGTGGGCCGCACGATGGCGGCAATTCTGGAGAACTACCAGCAATCGGATGGCACGGTGAAGATCCCGGAGGCGCTCCAGCTCTATCTGGGACGGGAGATTTTGTAGAAATCTGCCTGTCTAATGGGAGGGTTTGATCCCCCCGACAGAGTGGTCAGCATGATACTTTAATCGATCAGCCTCTTAGAATAGTTAAAGTTACGTAAGTTTATACAGGTTGCTTATGTCGGTTCTGGCGGCGATCGCAGTTCTCGCGGTGTTGATTGTGGTTCATGAGATGGGGCACTTCTTTGCAGCAAGGCTCCAGGGGATACACGTCAACCGCTTTTCCATCGGGTTTGGCCCAATTCTCTGGAAGTATCAGGGGCCAGAGACCGAGTACGCACTGCGGGCAATCCCCCTGGGTGGATTCGTCGGCTTCCCCGATGATGACCCGGAGAGCGACATTCCCCCCCATGACCCCAACCTGCTGAAGAACCGTCCCGTTCTCGATCGCGCCATTGTGATCAGTGCCGGGGTGATCGCCAACCTGATCTTTGCCTACCTGGTGTTTGTCCTCCAGTTTGGCATCGTTGGTATTCCCGATGGCTTTAGCTATAAGCCGGGGGTGCTGATTCCCCAGGTGGCATCGACGCAGGCTCCAGCGGCGATCGCAGGCATCAAAGAAGGCGACATTGTGCTGGCAGTGAATGGTCAACCACTGGGTTCCGGTGAGGCGGCTGAGAAACAGTTGATGGAAACAATTACTGCCAGTCCCAATCAGGCACTGGATCTTGAGGTGCAGCGGGGAGCGAACCGACTCACCATCCCCGTTACCCCAAAACCTGATGACAAAGGTGTCGCCCGGATTGGTGTTGTTCTCAATCCCAACGGCACCGTCGAATTCCGTCGCCCTCATCACCCTGGTGAAGTACTCGCCCTGGCGGCACGGCAGTTCCAGGATATGTTTGTCAGAACCGTGCAGGGTTTCTGGGGGCTGCTCACCAACTTCTCCTCCGTTGCCGGTCAGGTGGCTGGTCCTGTGAAGATCGTTGAGCAGGGAGCCAACCTCGCCTCCAACGATGCCATCAACCTGTTCCCCTTTGCTGCCATCATCAGTATCAACCTGGCGATTATCAACATCCTGCCCCTGCCCGCACTGGATGGTGGTCAACTCGCTTTCCTGCTGGTAGAAGCCCTGCGTGGTAAACCCCTCCCCGCCCGCATTCAGGAAAACGTGATGCAGACGGGGCTGGTGTTGCTCCTGGGCCTGGGTATCTTCCTGATCGTGCGCGATACGACCCAGCTTGAGTTTTTCCGCAAACTGCTTCAATAAAAAGGTGGATGGGTGGATGAGTAGATGAGTGGATGCGTGAGTGTGTAAAACCACTACCGCTACGCTTTTATTGCCTCCCCCTACCCATCTAAGCTGTTCTTGAGCCTGTCGAAAGATCCACCCTCCCACCCATCCACATCCCCCGTGCCTACCCGCAAACGCGCCGCCCACAAAAAGCA
>JBIKWV010001069.1:0-2797 GCA_044356135.1 Elainellaceae cyanobacterium | reverse complement strand
GCCCTCATAGGGGGCTTGATACTCGTGTGTGTTGGACTTGCCATTCCCTCTCAATGCTGCTGCATTGAGGGGCTTTTCTACTTGCCCTCCCCGATCTCCCAGCCTCCACTTTTTGTCAAAACTCCAGAATTTAAGGCGTGGATGAAGATATACGGAAAAATTCTACCGATCCACCTAAAAAAAGCTTATTATGCGGAAAAATTCTGTCGATCCACCTGATTTAGAGTAATCAGCGGAAAAATTCTGCCGATCCACCTGGAATTGGGTAGATCGGCAAAAAAATTCTCTCTAACAATACTTCGAAGGATCGTGATCCTTCAGTGAGAGCAAAGACCCTGTACCCTAAGCAAAGGCACCTTCAATTCCGAGGTCACTCCTATGACGTTCCTTCGAGTTGTCACCTGGAATATAGCCGAGGGTAAAGGATGGTGCCCAGAGAACGCTACAAGCAACAGATGTATGTTCAGCGCCCTCGATGCCATCGCGGGTTCGCTTGCATCGCTGCGGCCAGACCTTATTCTGCTGAATGAAATTGTGGTCTGGAATTCGCTAACTTGGGGCGGCATAGATCAAGTGTCATACATCAGCAATGCGATCGGCCTGCCTCACATTCAGAAAGCTCGAACGGCGACACTGGCTTTTCAAGGAGAAAAGAATGTGGTCGTTATGTCGCGCTTTCCGCTCAGGTTTGAGCGACGGATTCAACACAGTGCATACTGGGATGGCGGCGGCTACTCCACGCTCCATGTGTCTTTTGTGGCTAATGGAATTCGACATCATGTCTTTAGTACGCGGTTTACCGCCTACGATGCAGCCGAAAATGAGCGCAGCCACGATGAGCTAACCGCTGCCGTTAGGTCTCTACCTACTAACGAGCCTGTAATTGTAGGTGGAGACTTTAACTCAGGGTTCGAACGGTGGGACACACAGGGGCAGCCAACTCGTAATCATGTGCCAGTCGGATATTCACGTTTTTGTGCAAATAGTGGACTATCGCATGTGCTTGGAGGAATCGGCTGGTCCAATCCAAGCCCAGACGACCACTTGTTTTTCCGTGGGCAGTTTAGAGTGCTGCGGTCTAATCGCACTTCGCCTCATCCAAGCCCAAGTGATCACCCATGGGTTATCGCCGATCTTCTTCCTTTAAGTTGGCACCAACCTAATTCTAATATCTCAGGTCTTGCCGCTGCCGTGCCAACAACCGACGAGCTGTTGGTTGTTCGATCGGCTCCTGTACAAAGTCGCTCCTGGAAACCTCAGGGAGGATGGGGTAGTGCGTGGGTCGCTCATGGCGGCGGGGCGATTCATGGCAGCGGGCCAGACGGTGGCCCCATCGCCGCAGTTGCGGAGGGAGGCAAGACACATCTCTTGTTCATCACAGCAGATGGTGCTGTTGCAGCCCTGGAGCGTCTGTCTAACGGCACTTGGAGGTTACCTTGGCGGGATGTGGTTGGCACAAATCTAAACACGAGTGATTTAGCGGTTCCTGGCGGTGCAGTATCCGGTGTCTCCAGTACCTTAGGCCAGCTCCATGTCCTGTACGCAACAGCAAGCGGTGCCACTATGGCCGTAATCGGCGATACTAACTTCTATTCGTGGCGTTCCCGCGAATGGGTCCGAGGGGGATTTACCGCACCGGGTGGGCACATTACGGGGGTAAGTCGTCGTAGTGGATTTGTGGATATTTTTACTGTTGGCACTGACCGCAGAGTGTACACCGCCGCCTGGACAACACAGCACGGCTGGGCAGGATGGTGGCCGATTCCAGGAATCTCTGCACCTCCTGGCGCACCTGTTGCCGCAGTTTCACGCAGGCAAGATTTTCTGGATATTTTTGTGGCAGATGACGCCGGTCGGACAATGTCAGCTGCATGGAGTCCTGGTAGTCAATGGAAAGGATGGTGGCATATCCAGAATGGGTTTACCGCTCCGGGAGGCTGCATCAGTGCTGTGAGCCGCGCAACAGACTTTCTAGACATTTTCACACTGGGCCTGGATACCAGAATGTACACATCTGCATGGAATCCAGCGCATGGCTGGGGCGGCTGGTGGGGACTGAATGCCAGAGGTCAACGCGCTGGGGCACCTGTTGCGTCTGTATCTCGATCGGCGAATATTCTGGATATCTTTATGATTGATGCTGGTGGTGGTGTGCAGACTATGGGCTGGGCACCAGGCGGTAATTGGGGTGGCCCCTGGGCTTTGCCAGGTTAAACAAGAAATTCTATCTTCATCAGGGATTCTCCGAGAAACCCCGCGCCTCTACAGACCGGGGAGCGATAGGAGCGGCAATTGAGGGGTTCGATGCCCCGAAGTTTCCATACAGACGTACTATTTTCGCGGTTTTCTTTGTATAAGGGACTTCCCGGTAAATAATCATCCCATTTTTGAGTGAGAGGACGGCTTCGCCGTCCTCTCACTCAAAAATGGGACGGTTTTATTTTTGGAAGTCCCTAATGTGAAACATGGAAAAGGCTTTCAGTTACCGCTTCGTGCGACGTGCGAAAGTCGCGTATTTTGACGACCGGGTTCAGCTTCAATAATCAGTATATTTTTTGCCAATCTCAATTCCCAATCGCCAGATTCATCGCTTTCATCCTTTTCTTATCCCCTTCATCGCGACGCTGTAGCGTCGCGCCTGCCAGAATTTGGGTTTTCGGATAGGCTCTTAGCTGGACTTTACCCATTCAGGCGGCGTAGCACAACAGGCTGCACCAGCAGTCCAGTAAAGGTTTTGGTATTTTCACCATATCGGTGGTTGCAGTAGACAGTGAGAAAAGTCGAGTCTGCCAAAAGC